>JAMCVO010000709.1:0-2181 GCA_023475715.1 Actinomycetota bacterium | reverse complement strand
ATATTCCTTTTACATTTCCATTAGCCGCTCTGACTTGTTCTTTAATAAGTTCAACTTGAAAAAAAAGTATGGAAAGAAATTGGCATATAATGGAAACATTAACATACAGGTATTAGAAAGTGGATCATTTGAAGATATTGAAAATGAAATAATGTATAAATTAAATGCCGCAAAGAGCGGGGGGTTCATTTTTCAAACCGACCATTCTGTCAGCAATGCTGTACCTCCTAAAAATTACGAGTATGCTGTTTATTTGTTGGATAAGTTTGGAAAATATCCTTTAAAACTGGGCAGGCATAATGTAGAGATCTAAAATTAATAAATTTAATAAAATTAATTTTTTTAAAGGAGGTAATAAGAACAAAGATGAAAAAACCAAAAATAGGGATAATTATTGTTTCAATTCCAAAAAAAATTTCCCCCGTTCCACCCGAAGCTGAACAAATTATAAAAAATTATTCTAAAAGAGCTGAGAAAAGTATAAAAAATGCCGGTATGGATGTAATAAGTAATGAGGAAATAATAGACGACAGCACTGTAGCCCGGGAAAAAGTAAAGTATTTAATCCAGGAAGATATTGACTGTATCGTTTTTGAGATAGGCGCCTGGGTTCCCCCGCAATTAATTATTGACTCAGTTGGTTTACTTAATAAGAGAATTCCAGTAATATTATGGGCCTTTCATAATTCAATGGTATTACCGATAGGATCTTTATGTCATTTACGCGGTACTTTTAAGGAGATGGGACTGGAGCATGAAATTATATATTCAGAACCGGAAGATGATGAATTTATAGAAAAGATAAAAATAACAGCCAGCACATCTTCTGTTGTAAATGAATTGAATGGTATGAGTTTTGGTATTTTTGGTGGTAAATATACTCATATGTATACCGGGACCACTGATCCAATACAGGTTAAAAAAGTTTTTGGAGTTGAAACAACGCATGTTAATGAATTTTGTTTGGTAGATAGGGCAAAAGTAATTGAGAAAAATAAAGTTAGTGAATATTCAAATTATCTTCATGAAAAATATGGCAGAGTTGAAACACCGCCCGAGGTTGAGGAGAAATCGATCAGGCTATATTTTGCCTTGAAGGAACTGGTAAATGAAAATAATTTTGATTTTGCCGCAGTGAAATGCATGCCTGAGGTACATGGCAGTTATTGTTCACACTGTTTATCTGTTTCAAAGAATTTAGACGAAGGTCTTGTTGTGGCTTGCGAAGGTGATGTCAATGCAGCGCTTACAATGCAGATCTTAAAAATGGTTTCAAATTCCACGCCCGGGTTTGGGGATGTCTCTGATATAGACATGAAGGGTAATATTCTCAGACTTATGAATTGCGGATCATTTCCTACTGATTTTGCAAAAAGTCCCAAAGATGTATATTTAATGGAGATGTATGATTATTTGTGCCCCGGACCGGGAACCGGAACGACTACTTCTTTTGTCAGCAAACCAGGTAGGGTTACAATTGCAAGACTGGGAAGAATTGAAGGAAAGTACCATATGCAAATATCTACGGGAACTGCAATATATGAACCCAGAGAGAAATTAAAAGAAGTCAGGGAAAGAATGCCTGCAATTTTTATCAAATTAGATAATGACATTGAATATTTTCTTCAAAATATTTTGGCACACCATATGCATTGGATTTATGGAGATTTTAAAGATGAACTGATAAAAATTTGTAAAATTCTAAAAATCCAGGACATAATTTGTTGATAACAAAAAAATATTAAAGATGTTTTCAATTTGATACAAATTTACAAAAATTGCTGCAGTATAGCTTATCAATTGTCATTCTATACTCTGTTAAAGGGGTAAATATTTATGGAAAACGATGAAACACAAATTCTATTAAATAAAAATTCTTTTTTAGATAAGGAACAAAAGTTTATCGAAATTGATGATTTTAAAAGTATTTTTATTTAAATATGACACTGACGTTTGTGCAGTAAAATTTCTTTTTCTTCATCTCGTAGTATAAATATTTCCTATCAGGTTCAGAGTGGTTTATTTTTATCTTTCATGATTTGTTTTTCACTTAATTTTTCAATATAAAATTTGATAAAAAAGATATATTTATTTCTTGCTTTTAACTAAATAATGTAATATAATTTCACTATAATTCATTAAATTGTAATAATATAACTTTTATATTATCAATATTACATA
>JAMCVO010000165.1 GCA_023475715.1 Actinomycetota bacterium | reverse complement strand
AGGCAAAAAGTGATTTTAAATAAAGAAATTGAAACAAAATGCTGTTTTTATAATCTATATATTAATAGTGGATATTTGGGAATCTATTTAATAAGCAAAAAGCAAAATAAACATGAACAATACTGTTACTTTTCCCGGATTATCTCTGATTTTTTCAATAAACAAATAAAACCGGGAATTACTCTTTCTAACATAATCTAAAAAACTATCATCCAGCATTTTTTTATCATTTTCGTCTACTGATGTAAGCCTGTTTATAATCTTATCTTCTATATTGCTTTCGTCAGGTTTTATAACTACATTCTTTGCAATTTTTAAATATTTATTTATATTGTCCATAAATTTAAGTTTTTGCTTTTTTGCTTATTAAATAGATTCCCAAATATCCACTATTAATATATAGATTATAAAAACAGCATTTTGTTTCAATTTCTTTATTTAAAATCACTTTTTGCCTTTTTCGTATTTGAGCTTTTCCTTAATAATCCTTCTTGCTCTGTGTATATTGGTTTTTATCGTTCCGATAGGTTTTTTTATAAGAATTGCAATTTCCCTATAGCTGTAATCCTGTAAATCCCTCAAGATTAGAGGGACTCTATAGCTTTCATCCATACCCATTATAATATTTAATACTTCTTTTACTGTTTCTCTGGTAAAGAAGTTTTTTTCGATGTTATGATTTAAATTTGTAAAAATATATTCATAATTTTCTTCAAAAGATTCCAGGCTTAATTTTTTATCAAAAGTTTTGGATTTAACTCTTAACTTATCTATACAAGTGTTTACCGTTAGTTTTCTTATCCATGTTTTAAAGCTTGAGAGTCCTCTGAAATTTTTTATGGAAAGATAGACCTTTACAAAAACTTCCTGGCTTACATCTTCTGCCTCATGAGAATCCCTTAAAATAAAAAAAGCATTTGTATATACGTAATTAGAATAGAGCTTAACAAGCTCCTCAAAAGCAGCTTTGTCACCTTTTTTAGACTTTTCAACCAGGATAGTGTCGTCAATTATTTTTTTTACTTTCCACTGGTTTTTGTTTTCTTCCAAAATATCCTCTATTCTTAATTAAGTTGCCTGAGAAACTAAATATTCTACTGACTTGGTACTATTTCCGGCTTTTCAACTAGGAGAACTGATGTGCTGGTATAACTTCCGTTCCTGTAAAATATTAATTCAATTTTATCGCCAACATTATAACTCAAAATTTTTGCAAGCAATTGATATGGGTTCTCGACTTTTACTCCACCAAATTCAGTGATTATGTCTCCTGCAGCTAGACCTGCTTTTTCTGCCGGATAACCTTTCGTAACTTTGCTTATATAAACACCCTTTATCTCTGTATTGTTCAGGCCCATTTCTATTCCTATAAAAGGAATTTTAGCTTTGCCGAATTTTATGATCTGTCGTGCAATATTTACTGCAATATCGCTTGGTATTGCAAAACCTACACCTGCACTCGCTCCTGATGGCGAAAAAATTATGGTATTTATTCCCATTACCTGTCCGGCAGAATTTACCAGCGGCCCGCCGCTGTTTCCGGGATTAATTGTAGCATCTGTCTGAAGTAAGCCAACCATCGGAATTGTACCACCTATAGCCGGTATGTCTCTCCCAAGCGCACTTATTACACCCATGGTAACAGACTTTTGTAAACCAAACGGGCTTCCAAGGGCTATCGCAATTTGGCCAATTTTTACACTTTCAATCGATGTAAAAGCTGCGGGTTTCAATCCTTTTGCATTTATTTTAATCACTGCTATATCTGTATTTGCATCAGCACCTATGAGTTCAGCGGGAAATTCTTTCCCATCTGCCAAAGTCACAATAATATCGGTAACTCCCCCAACGACATGATTATTTGTAATTATATAACCATCCTCTTTGTAAACAATTCCCGAACCTACACCTTCGCCTGTTTGCCTGTTGCCAAATGTGTCTTCCTGTACTATCCTGACTCTTATATTAACAACCGAGGGAAGCACTTCTTCAGCAATCGCGTTGATTGCTTCATCAAATGAATCTAATGCACCGAATTTGCTTTTTCCCTTTTCGCCTATCTCTGAAGATGTTTTACCGGAAATATTTTCTTTTAAAAGTTCCAAAGGGGTAGTTTTATAAATCACTGATAGTGCAACTAATGAGAACAATGAACCAACAATAAAAAATAATATTGCCACCAGTATAATTACAATACCTCTTAAAAAAAATGATCTGGTACCATTCTCATCTTCTATATAAAATCTGCTCACAACAGCCTCCTTTGGTTGTAAAGTCCAAACCTGTTACTATAAAAATCTCAAAACATCGTTTACCAGTTAAAACAACACAGTATTATTTGCCGGTTTTTCTAAGAATACGGGTCCCTGTATTAAGTTGATGAGTTTTGTTTTATTTCCTCGACCTTAAGATTGCCTGATTTTAATTTTATTGCATCCTCCTGCATTTTTAAAACCGCATCCTGCGGCGTAATATTTCCCATTATCACATTTTCAAAATTGATACGTATTGCATCTCTTATTACTCTAATTATTTCTTCATTTGGTTTTCCCCTACATATACTTTCCTGCTCCATTGCGGCTTGTAATATAGGATTATCTTTTGCTTGTGATGAATCAGCCGCATTTTTTAAAACAGAAAATGTTTGTGTTGAAAGATTCCAACTTGCCTGAACATCCTCGGACATCAAATATGCTATTAATTTTTGTGCAGCTTCAAGCTTGTCTCCATAATAATTTATATTTAGCATAAATCCTATCCCGTCAATCATTGGAGTCGGGCTTTTGAATCCCTCCCATACCACAGGTATTTTTGCTACACCAAAGTTTAGCTTTGCTTCTCTATATTCATCTATTGCCCAGCTCCCGTTTATAATCATGTGGGTATTGCCGTTCTTAAATGAATTGTTAATCTCTTCATATTCAATATTGAAAGGCTGTATTTTATCCTCATTAAAAATTTTAACTAAAAACTCCAGGGTTTTAACAGTGGCTTCAGAATTTAAGGTTATTGAATTTGTATCATAATCAATAATCCAATCCTCGTAACCCCCAATAAAAGGAATGATCCAATCTGGTTCCTTGGAATTCAATAAAAATCCGTAAATATTCTCTTTGGGTTTATTTACTTCTTTACAGTATTGTATTAAAGAAGCAAAATCGTCGGGAACCTTGCTGACAAGATCCTTGTTATAGAAAAGCATTAAAAAATCCATTGCTCTAAACGGTATAACATATTTTTTACCGTTAAATGAAGAAATTTCATTCAATCCTGCAATAATGGTTGTATAGTCTATTTCGTTTTCAATTGGTTTTATTACACTGGAAGCTGCAAGCTTCTGGGCTGCCTCCAATCTTGACAATAATATCTCCGGACCAGAGCCTGCAAGGCTCGCAGCTTCAAATTGGTCCAGCAGCTCTTCATCACTCCTAAAATGTCTCGAATTAATTTTAATTGTTGAATTTAAACTCATAAATTCTTCAATGCTATCCATTAGGGCAATTCTTTCTTTAGGATTAACACTGTCCCATATATTTATTTCTGTTGAACTTAATTCACTTTGTTGCTGCTGCTGGCCTTGTGCAGCAGTCGTTTCGGCTGTGTTTTCGGTTTTTTCTTCACTTGTTTTTTGGTCAAAAGCTTTGCATGAAAATAGTGCTGCGGTTAAAATGATAACTGCCAGGATTATGATAAATATTTTTAGGTCTTTTAAAGTCAATTTTCTTTTTTTCATTTCTTTATTTTTTTAAATTCTTAGAGTGTTTAATTGTAAAATCTTTCTAAAACAATTACAAATTATAATATAAATAAGCATTCTAATATGCTTAATGATTCAGGTTCTAAGGGAATCCTTAAAGAAAGCCTCGGTCCTGTAATGAGTAAAAGGCTGGATATATTCATCCATTAAAACATCCAAACTGAAATTTTCTGCTTCTAATGGTAAAAGGCTGTTTTTCAAGTAACTGCATTTTCTTATAAATACTACTTGATTTTTATTATTATAAAAAGTTGAAAGTAATTTCAGGTCCTCTATGCCGCTTTGACCTAAATTAATAATACTGCCTTCTATTTTTAAGATATCCTTGCTGTAATAAAAATTCTCACTGGTTACTATAGGATTTCCAATAAGGTCCTTGTTATAATTTTTATAATTAATACCAATTTTTATTTTATCTATATCAATATATTTACTTTTTTCTTCATAGTTATAAATAAAAGGTATGACTCCGCCAGTTTTAAGATAGCTTGCAAATGCTTCCAGTGTTCTTGAGTCAATAAGATTATCGAGTCTGTCATAAAAATTAAATGTGATCTCTAAATCTGTCTTATTTACTGTTGAAGAATTTACAATTTCTCCAAGAATTAAAAGGTCTCCATAAATATCAACATATATGTTGCTGTTTTTTATTATCAGGTCTATTGATTGTGTGGTATCTATTATTATTTTTGTATAATCAAAAAAATAAATCTGATCATCCTTCTCCAAAAAATTTTGTACAGCAACTCCTGCCTGGTCACCTGTAATTAAATCTTCTTTCTTACATGACAAAGAAAAAATTGAAGGAACAGCAATAAAAAAAATAATAAAAATTGTTATATTCAATAACTTTCGGGACTTCATCAGCATTCGTCGTTTCTTTCAGCTTTTCTCTCTTCCCCTGATATCTTATTATTTTCATTCACATGTACAATAATAGGTTTGAAATTCTTTGCTTCAGACTCATTAATGCTAGCAAAAGACATGATGATTATCTTATCCCCTTTTAAAATTTTTCTTGCTGCAGCTCCATTTATACATACTTCTCCGCTCCCCTTTTTACCTTCAATCACATAAGTTTCAAGTCTTTCACCATTATCCAGGCTGACAACCAAAACTTTCTCGAACGGAAAAATATTAGCATGCTCCATTAGTGTTTTATCAATTGTTATGCTGCCCGTATAATGGATTTGGGCATCTGTTACTGTTGCTCTGTGAATTTTGCTTTTTAATACATTTATTATCATTGTTGCCCTCCCTTTTTTATATTTTTTCATTTTATAATTGTATTTTAAAAATTACTTTCTAAAAGAATATTATCTATTAGTCTTGTTCTGCCTATCCAGATCGCCGAAGCAATTAAAATTTTTGCCTTCTTTTTATCAATTCGTTCAATCTCGCAAAGCGTATCCTTGTCCCTAAAATCAAAATAATCAACTTTGGAAACAAGTGGATTGTTTTCCAATTTTTCAAGGGCTGCTTTTCTTACAATTTCCAGGTTTTTCTGTCCCTTTATAATAAGCTCTTCTGCAAGTTTTAGGCTCTGAAATAAAATAATTGCATTTTTCCTCTCATCGGATGACAGATATTTGTTTCGTGAGCTGATCGCAAGTCCGTCTTCTTCTCTTACTGTCGGGCATTCAGCTATATCTACGGGGATATTTAAATCTTCTGTCATTTTTCTTATTATGACCAGCTGCTGATAATCCTTTTGCCCAAAATATGCAACATCCGGCCTGATTATATTAAAAAGCTTTAAAACAACTGTGCATACTCCCCTGAAATGTCCGGGTCTGGCTCTCCCGCACATCATATCACCAAGATCCTGAACTTCAACAAAAGTTTTAAAATCCTTTTTATACATTTCATCCGTTGATGGAAAAAATATGTAGTCTGCTCCTGCTTTTTCAGAAAAGCTGCAATCTCTTTTAAAATTTCTAGGGTATCTTTGGAAATCTTCCTTAGGTCCAAACTGCATAGGATTTACAAATATGCTTATGAAAACCTTTGAACATTCTGCTTTTGCCTTTTCGATAATACTTATATGGCCTTTGTGTAAATAACCCATTGTCGGAACGAGCCCAATTTTTTCTCCCTTTGATTTTAACAAATCAGAAATAGAAGTCATTAGCTTTGATTTTTTTATTATTTCCATT
>JAMCVO010000744.1:550-5939 GCA_023475715.1 Actinomycetota bacterium | reverse complement strand
GTGGTAGTTTTCCGCTTTATTAAAATCATCAAGCTGTTTTATTTCGGTAACTATAGGTTTTAAACTATTTTTAGAATTATAGAGATGTTTAATAAATTCTTCAGCAGTTTTCTTTTGCTGTTTTGAATTGTAAAGTATTATCGAGCGGTATTGTTCGCCGATGTCGTTTCCTTGTCTGTTTAAAGTTGTTGGATCATGGATGTAAAAAAAGATTTCCAGTAATTTTTCATAGCTGATAATCTCAGGTCTGTATGTTATTTTTACAACTTCGGCATGTCCGGTGGTATGTAGGCATACTTCTTCATAAGTAGGGTTTTCTTTAAAACCTCCTGCGTACCCCGATTCAACCATTATAACACCTTTTAACTGAGAAAAAACTGCTTCAAGACACCAGAAACATCCTCCACCAAATACGGCCGTTTCATAATTATCTGACATTTTTCCCTCTATGTGATTTTTTTATTTTATTCTAATATAATGTATCATAATATTTTATCTGATTTGTGCTATTTTTTACAATTTGCCATTTTTATAATTTTTTTAGTAAGCATTAGGAGAGTTAAAACTAAGGTTATTAAAATACTGGAGGAAAATTTTCAGTATTCAGGAGATATCTTTAGCGACATAGAATATTGATGGAAAATGGAGAGAGAAATATGATAAGAATATTTCTGAAACTATATAAATTGGCAACAACTAATTAAATAACTATGGATAATTACAGTGAAGATATAAAAAACAGGATTGAGAATGAGCCTTATGCTCAAATTTTTAAAATAAAGATAATTGAAATAAAAAAGGGTTATTCCAGAGTTTCAATGAATTGCACTGAGGATTTCAACAACTTTTTTTCAATGACCCAGGGTGGCGCTATATTCTCTCTCGTTGATTTTGCATTTGCCGCTGCCGTAAATTCATATGAAGGTATGGCTGTTGCTTTGAATATGAATATAAACTATATAAAATCTGCATTTGCCGGAGATATTCTTACTGCTGAGGCAATAGAATTAAGTCGGGGGAATAAGACTTCTACATTCTTAATCAATGTAAAAAATGACAAAGATGAATTAATTGCATCATGCCAGGCCTTAGCTTACATAAAAAATACTGAAAAAATCAAATAAAAGTCTTTTACTACTTTTTTACTCACACTTCTTTTAAAACACAATAACACAATAATAAGTTAGCTATTCTATTAAAGGAATTATCTTATCGGTATTATTAAAATAAGTTCTGCAAATGCTTCATTTTGGTGCATGCATTCAATATTGATCTGAATATAGTGGCGGTATCCTACATAAATGCATCTTGCATCTCTTTCTCTTATATGGAATATATGCACCCTCTTTATTGATAGGTTAAATTTTCTTTGGACAACTTATGAGTGAAAATATCGCGGAATAACAACATAAAAATCAATTTAATATTGACATAAGGTTAAAAATTAGTATAATTTACTATATAAATAGAACTTAGTTCTACTATTTAGAACTTGAAAGGATAAAATAAATGAAATCACTTAAAAATGTCTTTAAAATAATTGAACTCCTAAGAAAAAATAAAGAAATGAGACTGCAGGAAATAGCTGATGAATTGGGTATGTATAAAAGCATGGTACACAGAATAATTTCTGATTTAAATGAAAATGGTTATGTAAAAAGAAATAATTTTACAATGAAATATAGCATAGGGTTAAAATTTTTAGATATCTCCAAAGAAGTTATTGAAAATTTAGATGTCAGACAAGCTGCTTATGATATTGTAAGAGAATTAAATAAAATCACTAAAGAAACAATTCATATGGCAATGTTTTTAAATAATCAAGCTATTTATGTTGATAAAGTAGAAACAGAACATCCTATTAGGACATTTTCGCAAATTGGCATGAGGCCATCTTTTTATTGTACCGGAGTTGGTAAAGCCATTATAGCATTTCAGTCTCCTGAAATTATTAATCAAATATTAGATTCAATTACCTTTATCAAATTTACAAAAAATACTTTAACAAGCAAGGAAAAATTTCTAAAAGAGATAAATAAAATCCAGAAAGATGGGTATGCTTTGGATAATGAGGAGCATGCAGAAAAAATAATTTGTATTGCTGCACCTATCAGAGATTATACAGAAAATGTGGTTGCATCTATCAGTATCACTACTGTTACGTATCGTATGAGTATCAAAGACATACTTAAGTATAAAGATTTAATTATAAACAGCGCTTATATGATTTCTAAAAAATTAGGTTGTAAGTGAAGTAAATAAAACAAAAATATTTTAAGGGGCAATAGTGAATATTTTGAGAAATTTCTTTATAAAGGTTAAACAGAATAATAGTCTTTATATAATGTTATTGCCGGTTTTTATTGGATTTATATTATTCCAATATATTCCAATTTTTTATTCAGTTATCATAGCTTTTAAAGATTACAGCATTATAAACGGTTTATTAAGAAGTCCGTGGGTAGGAATAAAATATTTTATTCAATTTTTTAATGACCCCTTTTTCTTTAGATTAGTAAGAAATACAGTAATACTTGGTCTATATACGTTTTTATGGTCATTTCCAGTTCCTATTATAATTGCTCTCTTGCTAAACGAGGTAAGAAGAAATTTTTATAAAAGATTTGTACAGACCGCTGTTTTTTTACCATATTTTATTAACCTGGTTGTCATAATAGGTATAGTATTCAGTCTTTTAAGTTCAGGTGGAGTAATCACTAACCTGTTAAAAAACGTGGGTTTTGAACACATTAATTTTATTTCAAATCCAAAATTTTTTAGGAGTTTATATATTACAACAGAGATCTGGCAAAAATCAGGCTGGGCATCAGTAATATATTTAGCTGCACTGGCCGGTGTTAGGCAGGAATTATATGAGGCGGCAATAGTTGATGGTGCAAACAAATGGCAGCAGATGTGGCATATCAGCATATCTGAAATAAGACCTACAATTGTGTTTTTATTAATCTGGACAGTAGGAAATATGCTTAACGTTAGCTTTGAAAAAGTCATACTGATGTACAGCCCTGCTACATACTCTACAAGTGATATTATACAAACTTATGTATACAGAAGGGGCATCTTGGGATCGGAATATGGCTATGGCGGTGCAGTAAGCCTGTTTAATTCAGTTATAGCTATAATTTTGCTCCTGATTGTAAATAGTGTGAATAAGAAAACAACAGGTGAAAGTTTATGGTAATGATTCAAGAAGATAATAATGTAAGAAAAGATAATGGAGGTAATTATGGGGAATAAACTATATGGCAATAATAAAGTATTTACAGTATTTAATATCATAATATTGTTTTTGATTGCTTTTGCAATGTTATATCCTTTTATATATGTAATCTCTACATCTGTAAGTTCACCAGACGCAATAACAAAAGGCGAGGTTATATTATTTCCCAGAGGCTTTCATATTACATCATATAAAGTTGCTATAGCTTCAAATGACATATTAAACGCTTATAAGAATACTCTTATCTACACTGTATTAGGCACTATTTTTACTTTAATTATATCAAGTCTGGCTGCGTATCCGTTGACAAGAAAGAAACTGCCGGGCAGAAAATCAATCAGTCTTTTAATTGCTATTACTATGTTTATTCCCGTAGGAATAATTGGTAACTTTTTGGTAGTAAAAGAATTAGGTTTAATAGATACAGTTTGGGCTCTTACCCTGCCACCAGCTTTCATGGGTTTCAACATTTTTCTCATGCGTTCTGGTTTTAAAAATATTCCTGATAGTTTGATAGAATCCGCCTATATAGATGGAGCAAGTGAATGGAGAATACTAAGGCAAATTATATTACCTTTATCTAAAGAAACTTTTTTAGTGGTAGGCTTGTTTGCAGCAATATTTCAGTGGAATTCTTTTATGGCACCGCTTCTTTATTTAAATGATCCAAATATGTTTCCGCTGACAATAATGTTAAGGAGGATACTGCTTCAAGGTGGTACTTCTGCAGAATATGCAAGATTATCAAGTCAGGTAGGGAATACTACATATGGAGGAGTAGATATTCTTACAGGTGGTTTTGTCGTCTCATTGAAGATGGCGGCCATAATACTTTCTATTGCACCAATATTACTATTATATCCGTTTATTCAAAAGTATTTTACTAAAGGTGCCATGCTTGGGTCTATCAAGGAGTAAGTTAAATTCATTCAATCTTACCGATAGTAGCAAAGGGATAATTTTATAAAAAAGGAAGTTGCAGTTATTCATAAAAGTCAGTTTTATTTTAAGATTTTAAAACAATTTTTTATGAAATAATCCCGGAAGTAAAAATGGTTAACAATATTTATGATAGTTTACTATTTAAAAAAAGAGGGGGGGTGATAAAAAAAATATAAATTTAGTTTTTTATCAGTACGGTATTGGTATATACAGAAAAAAAGGAGGTGGTTACTTATAAAAGTAAATTAATATTTATATTAATAATAGGAAAGGGTAGAGATGAAAAAGAATTTTTTTAAAGTATTTTTTATTTTTGTTATGATATTATCAATAATGTTGAGTTATAGTCTTGTAGGTTGTAATACCACAGCTACAGATACTAAGGCGGGCGAAACCACAACTACAGAAACTGCAGCAGAAGAAACCATTGCTGCAGAAACTACAACAGGCGAAATCACTGCTGCAGGGCCGGCTGTAATTACCTTAGGGGTAGGATCAAGCCAAACAAATTGGAGTACAGATACATGGGTTCTTAAAAAAACTGGAGAAGTAATAAATGCTATGATAGAGCCTATCCCAATTCCTGCCGATAGTATACCTGATAAGAGGAGTGTAATGATTGCATCACAATCATTGCCTGATATAATGAATAACCCTGATGCTGGTGCTTATAGAGTAGTTATGTCTGAAGGTCCTAAGGGTGCATACTTTCCAATGGATACTGTACTGGATAAGATGCCTAATGTTAAAAGATGGTTTGATAAATATCCTGAATCTTATAAAGAATTAACAGCCAGTGACGGGCATATATATGGAATACCAAGGGTAAATGATTTTGATTTCTTTGACTGGGGATTAATGATAAGAGCTGACCTTTTGGAAGGAACAGCAATGCCTTATGATAAAATTAATACTATTGATGATTTATATACTGCACTGACAATTATTAAAGATGCAAAAGGCTATGCTCCATGGATATCAAGGCATGAATCAGGCGGTCCTCAAAGATTTTTAAACTTGGTTGTTCAGATTTTTGGTACCGGCGATAATATGTACTATAATTCAAAAAATAATAATTACAGCTTTGGCCCATTAGAGGCTAATTATAAAGAAATGATTACCTGGTTAAATAAATGTTACACAAACGGTCTTTTGAATGAAGACATATTTACCATGACTGATGAAGCCTGGAGTGCTGCAACTGCT
>JAMCVO010000744.1:0-540 GCA_023475715.1 Actinomycetota bacterium | reverse complement strand
GCCTTTCCCTTCTGCAGGATCAACTATAAAATGATTTACTCCCTTTTCATCGATTGTAAAGGTAATGTCCTTTTCTCCCCATGTCCATGCCTCATTGCCGGCATCGCTGTATACATAGTCAAAGAACTTGCAAACTGTATCAATGTTTTTAGTATTAGCTGCAACTGTCCATAGCGAATTATAATCTATACTGCCGTGGCTTATAGTTCCAAAGTTTCTTTGACCATTAACCATCGGTGGCAGAATAATTTGCCATGGCGATATTGTCTTTTCAGGATCTTTTGGATCCGGAATCATTGGAGCAGCCCACAAAACACTTACCATATTGTCTATACAAAAATACCCTTTATCATCAGCAGTTGCAGCACTCCAGGCTTCATCAGTCATGGTAAATATGTCTTCATTCAAAAGACCGTTTGTGTAACATTTATTTAACCAGGTAATCATTTCTTTATAATTAGCCTCTAATGGGCCAAAGCTATAATTATTATTTTTTGAATTATAGTACATATTATCGCCGGTACCAAAAATCTGAACAAC
>JAMCVO010000153.1 GCA_023475715.1 Actinomycetota bacterium | reverse complement strand
CTTTATCCGGGTGAGATAATACAGTTGGACTGGAACCACCGGAAATTAGATTGCCTTTATAATCATAAATATTTGCTTTTATACTTGTAGAACCAATATCCAATCCGAGCAACAAATCCATATACTACACCTCTTTCTCATGCTATAGAAAGGATACTAAAGAAAGAATATCATATCCTTTCCATAGCACAACTTAGATAAAATCTTATTTTTTTATATTAAACCTCTACTTTGTAGTTTTAAGTGTTATAAATATTAGAGTCGTATCTGTTGGTCCATTTTTCCATCCATGCATTGCATCTGGTCTAAATAAAATATAATCACCTTTTTTAAAACTTGTAGTTGATTTTTCAACTTTTTGTTTATCAGCCAATACAAGTTCTCCAGAACCCTCAGCAACATAAGCCAACCAATTACCTGGAGCGGAATGAATTGGGTAAATATCAGCACCTTTTTTAATCTTGAATATATAGTAATCGACTCCAACTCCTGCATCAGATATTAATGTAACTGACCAGCCTTTCTCTCCCTCCACATCTGTAAATAGTGGAGAATCTGTAACTTTGGCAGTTGCAACATCATTTACATTTTCAATGGTTATCATTTTACCAGCTTCACTAGTTTTTTGTGTGCATCCCACAAGCATAGTTAGGACAAATACAGAAATAATAGCAACTGCAAAAAATCTTTTTAACTGACTTTTCATTATTCCTCCAATTATATTTTTTTTAAAATTCAATTTGGGTTTATATCATATCAACAAAATACAAATCACTGCCTTAATTTTATTTCTATATCCTCACACCCCTTTCACCTGAGCAAAGTATTTATCTTTCTAAATATCAACACCTCCTCTTGTGTTAATGATAATAATTATAATTGCCAATAAATTAAATATATTTCAATTTATAATATTAATTTCATTTTTATAAAAAAGTTTTTTTATAAATAATTTTAAATTATGAAATCTATTTAATCTACCCTGTTTAGATATATCCTATTTTGTTAGTATAGCGATTATATTCTTTAAGATTCTATATAAATATACCTATTATTTTTGTATATTTGATAATCGTTTATATTCTCCATTTTTATCTAATACAGTATAAATATCACAATATTTTTTTTACTTTATTAAACTTAAAAAATTTTCAAACTATTTTACTTCTCCATTTTTATAGGATATTTACCGTACTCCCTTGCAGTTTCATACATCGCAAAAAAGTTTTCAATTGGAACATCGATCTGGAAATGATTGGCAGGTCCAAAAATATATCCTCCGCCAAGAGCAAAATCAGCAATTCTTTTTTCAGTTTCTCTTACAGTATCTTCAAGGCTTCCGCATAAAGCTCTCTGTATATCAACTCCACCATGAAAAACCAGGTCTTTCCCGAATTCTTTTTTAAGTATATCTGATTCCATATCGCGTGCCAGGGGCTGCACCCCACTAATTATATCTATTCCTATATCTATAAATTCCGGAATAATTTCTTTAATGGAACCGCAGGAATGCAGGTATATTTTTACATGTGGCGCAATCTTTTTAACTTCGGTAATAACCCTGCCCATAGGCGCTTTCAGGAATTTCCTGAATAAATCCCTTGATATTAGCGGCCTGTCCTGCATGCCAAAATCGCTTTCAAACTCTACCCAGGTGAGATACTTTGCTATTGGTGTAATAAAGTAGGAATAAAACTCAATAAAGATATCGCTCAGTTTTGCTATAAGACGTTCAGCTAATCCAATATTTAAATAAAGGTCTGTAAAAAAATTCTCTGTGCCCCTCAGGTATTCATAATATTCCTTAATAAATCCCGATATTGGGCCCGTTGTAGTAATGCTATAGTCCGTATTTTCAAACCAGTCTTTCGCCTGTTCTTCAAGCCCTTTTATCCTGCCCGGGTCTTTTATGTTGGGGCCTTTATAATTGTCTATATCAGAAATATCTGCATCCTTGAGGGGATAGTGGCAAATAAAATTATAAGAGCCTTTCATCCTGTGTCCAATGCCCCATTCGTCAAAACAAACTCCATCATCATTGAAATAAGGTGTAAAGTTCTCAGGTCTTCCTATAACTATGTGCCTGAAATCTGAACCTATTAAATCGCTGATCCTGTAATCTACATATTCGGCACTTTTACCGGGCCTGACTTTTATTTCGGGCAAATCTAAACCCAGGTGTTCAAGTACTTTAAAATAAAACTCATTTATAAGCCTGCTGTCTGTACCCCAAAGATCTATTGGTACCTGATCCGGCTCTTTATGGTTTATAGCTAAGTTTATTCTTTCACGTGAATTCATTTTTATCTAAAAATATTTATTATTAATCCTCATAGAAAAGATTAATTTTACTACAGTTGCAGGACTTTCTCTCTTTCTTCCCTTATAGTCTCAACTAAAGCCTTAATATTTGCTATCGGTATATCATTCATAAGCTCCTGTGAGGGCGCGATTATATGTCCTCCGCCTTTTCCAAGAATCCTTATAGTATCTCTTGTAAGCTTTTTTGTTTCCTCAATTGAAATATATGGAAGCACCTGTGTGTTTATACCCCCAAAGAAAATAAGGTCTTTTCCATATTCTTTCTTTAAAAATTCAAGGTTCATGCAAGGTTGAACAGGTTCAAGGATTTTTAGTCCTATATCAATAAGCTTAGGTAGATAGTCAACAATATTTCCGCAGGAGTGAAGCATTATTGGAAGACCTGCATCGGTAAATACTTTCCATTCTCTCTTAAGCCTCGGGAAAATATATTTCATAAATGTATCTCTGGAAAAGAATCCGCCGCACTGTGTGCCAAGGTCATCTCCATGATGAGCAATCTTAAACCCCATCTCTACCATTTTCTTTGCATGCTCAACTTTATAATCTGTGACTTTATCCATTAACTGCT
Organism: Actinomycetota bacterium; assembly: GCA_023475715.1. The sequence continues at coordinate 3,100 of JAMCVO010000153.1, read as the reverse complement.
CGACTACTTTTGGATTGGCTGCAATATTTAACATAAATTCGTTCCAGCCCATAATCGCATAAGCCCGTTCATAAATCCCAAAATATCCTGAAGGCCAGACAAGGAATTTGCCTGATTGTTCTTTTAAGTCTCTTTCCCAGTCAGAAAAATTTCCTGGCATGTTAATATCCGGGATTGTATAATTCTTTACTGCTTCTTCAACATCTTTTGACATATAAGAATTTCTGGAAAGGTCTGCTGGCATAAATTTGGCAATATGCTCTGTTGTCTTTCCCTGTAGTGGATGGAAGCTACAGAAGAAGCTTCCTGCACCAACTCTAATTCCCATTCCCCAGTCATCGTAAACGACATTACTTTCCCAGTCAGGATTTGCAAAACCCTTGTCGTGAAGATCATTTATCACTTCTTTTACATCTCTAAAAAATAATGGTTTATCCTGCAGTGTTAGGGTAAGATAAAGATGATTTTCAAGATAATCATCAAGCTCAGAAGCGCTGACAAGCCCAAGAGCCTTGCTTATTTCTTCATCCCTTGTCCTATCTGCAAGCGTTATCTGGCTTGGCAGATAATCAACTTCCTGCCTGTTTATAACTCTTAATACTCGTTCTTCTTTATTTAGCTTCATAAATTATCCTTCTTTAATATTAACTCATTAGAAATCATAAATGAAAAACTGTAAAAATTTGGTTATCATTATTTAGGCTATTATTTCATTTAGGTTTATTTTCTTTCTTTGAAATAAAAAAATATTTCATTAAAAAGATACTGCACTTTTTATCCTTTTTACAAAGTTTTCAAATATAAGTGCCAGGAAGAAAACCAGACCCCTTACTAATATCGACCAATATGGCTCCGATCCAACCATTGCCAGACCGCTAGTAATGCATACTAAAATATAAACACCGGCAACTGTTTTTATAACAGATCCTTCACCGCCGAAAAAGCTGGTACCGCCCAGCAATATAGCGATAATTGCATCCACCTCTATTCCAATGCCTGAAGCCGGATCACCAGCTTTCATATAACTTGACCTTGTAGCTCCTGCCAGGGCTGCCATAGCTCCTACTGCGATGTAAATAATTGTTACAGTCCTGACAGCATTTATACCTGAAAGCTCAGCTGCAAGCCTGTTATCGCCAATTGCGATGGTATATTTCCCCAAGGTGGTTTTTTTTTCAAATAAAATAATTATTATTATTAGAACGATTGCTACGAAAAATGATGGAGGTAGTTTCAGAAAAAAATCCCCTTTTGCAAAAAAATTCATATTTTCGGGCATATCATATTTAATCATATCCACCCCGTCTGGAACCATGAATTTTCCAAAGCCGTAAAACAGACTCATTGTGGCAAGGGTTGCTATAACAGAAGTGATCCGTAATTTCATTACTAAAAAACCGTTTACAGCGCCTATTGCGCACCCCAGTGCCAGTACTATTAGTAAGGCTAAAAAGAAATTCATGCCAGACTGCCTGAGTATCGCGAATGTGACTGCACTTATTCCAAGCGCTGCACCTACTGAAAGATCAATATTGCCTGAAACCATGAGTAATGTTGCCATGGCAGCTATTACAAGAGTAGGAACAGATACTCTTAATATATTTCTTATGCTTGGCTCGCTCAGGAACCTGCCTTTTGATAGTATTGTAAAAATAGCTACAACTGCTATAAGAAGTAGTATTACATAGTTATTTTTTAGAAAATTTGTAAATAGAGCTTTATTTATTTTTTTCATAATTTAAAAGACCTTCCTCTAAGAAACTATGCCAAGGATATTAATCAATATTTTTTATAAGATTTTCTTGTATTTATTTAATGCCCAGCGTTGAGCCAAAATAGAAATAGTGATAATAACGCCCTTTGAAATAATCTGTATATCTGGAGGAAGACCCATTTGATTTAAAACAGTTGAAAGAATCCCCAGGATAAATGCTCCAATCAAAATATTTAATACTCCCCCAAATGCACCCGTGATGCTCATGCCGCCAAGCAATGCCACTACTAGTGCATCAAATTCATATCCTTCAGCACCAACTGCCCTTCCTGAAAAAAAACGTGATGCCAGTATTATCCCGGCCAGTCCGGATAAAAAAGCACTTACAATGTATAATGTAGCCACATGTTTTTCTACTTTTATTCCTGATATTTGTGCGGTTATCTTATTGGAACCGATATAATATAAATTCCTGCCAAATATTGTTCTCTTCTGGATGATAAAAGCCAGTATGATTGCAATTATCATTATCAGGACAGGTAAGCTGAATAAGTCAAACATCCTTAGTTTACCCAGGATTCCAAAATTTTCAGGCAGACCGACATTACGTTGAGCTCCCTGTGAAACAACATGTGCAATACCACGGGAAATATACATTGTGCCAAGTGTCACGATTACCGAACCGATTTTCATCTTTACTATAAAATAAGCATTCACCGCGCCTATAGCGACACAAATAATGAGTGTCAGGAAAATCGCGAAATAAAAATTCATCCCCAATCCATTTGCAATAGCAGATGATGAACCTGTTGTTTTTGCCTGAGAAAAATATGCCACTAAAACACCGGCAGCACCTGCAACCCCTCCGACAGACAGGTCAAAATTACCGGTAATAAGAAGAAAACTTACTCCTACAGCAATTATAATTAGATAAGACTGCTGTGAAATAATATTGATAAGGCCGTTTAAGTCAAAAAAAGTAGGTACAATAATTGATGCTGTTATAAAGAATATAACAAGAACACCCGCCAAAGAGTATGTTAAGAAATTTTCACTGCTAAGACCTATTCTCTTTTGTATTTTATTATTAGTATTCATAAATTACTGACCTCCAGATGCGATGTTTGAAATATACTCTTCATTAATATCTGGTCCATTCTTTAACTGTGTTTTTATGCTACCTCCATAAAGAATAAAAATTCTCTCACAGTTATTGATAATATCTGATAATTCTGAAGAAAATATTATTATCGATTTTCCCTCACGGGCAAGTTGGCTGATTATCTTATAGATTTCTTCTTTTGTACCAACATCGATTCCTCTCGTTGGTTCATCCAGCAATAATACATTAGCATCTGGAGGTCAGTAATTTATGAATACTAATAA
>JAMCVO010000401.1:1549-5999 GCA_023475715.1 Actinomycetota bacterium | reverse complement strand
TCAATTACAATTAAATTATATTTTTTGGCCAATGCCATAATAGGATCCATATCAGGTGAAAGTCCGTATATTGAAACCGCAATAATTGCCTTGGTATATGGAGTAATTTTCCTTTTAACATCCTCCGGATCTATTGTAAAAGTTTTTGGATCTATATCAGCAAAAACTGGCACTGCGTAGCATTGCAATACTACGAAAGCAGTACTTGCCATTGTGTGTGTCGGTACTATTACTTCATCTCCCGGACCAATACCTGCCGCTATCAGGCACGAATGCATTGTTCCTGTGCCGCTATTGTGTGAAATGGCATAATTTACGCCAAATTTTTTTGCGAAAGCTGTTTCAAAACGGGCTTCAATATTGGTTCTTGCAGTATTTCCAAATCCTGCATCCAAAACTTCATTTAAATATTTAAGATCCGCTGCACCAACACGATTGTCAGGCAACCGGTCAAAAAGTGCTTTTATTTCATTATCTGTTAGTTTCTTTGCTGACATCATACCCATCTTATTTTTATTTATCTATTTTAATAGCGAAAAACAATTACCATGCAGTCCATCCCCCATCTACAACCAAATTATGACCAACCACATAATCAGATGCGCTTGAAGCCAGGTATGCTACTGCACCTTTGCTGTCAAATCCTGCTTTTGCCATTCGTCCGAGTGGAGTTAATTTAGTGTAATTCTTAACAAATTTTTCAGGCTGTCCCTTTCTTAAAAAGCCCCCGTAAGATATGCAGTTAACATTAATACCAAACGGTGCCAGAACAACACCAACTGCTCTTGTTAATTGTATGACTCCTGCCTTACTTGCCAGATAGTCGGGTACGGTCGGGGTAAGCCCTGTACCCTTGTATATTTTTAAATCACGTCCTACTATTCCATCCAAAGATGAAATATTTATAATCTTTCCTTTTCTTTTTTCTTTCATAACCGGAGCAACCGTTTTACATCCCAAGAATACTCCTGTTAAATTAACGTTTATAACTTTTTGCCATTCAGCTAATGGGCGATTTTCTAAAAAATCAATAGACAGATCCTGTTTGTTGCTCTTATCCTTAAATGAAGGATCACGGCCGCCGGCATTATTAACCAGAATATCAATTGTTCCAAATTCGTCAGTAATGTCTTTAACAACGGCATTCCAGTTGGTCTCATCAGTAACTTCCAGCTGCATACCCTTTGATTTTGAATTATTTATAAGACCTAACTTCTTCGCCGCTTCCTGGGCCGACGAAATATTTCTTGAAGTAATAATAACCGTAGCTCCAAGCTCGCATAGAGTCTCGGCAGCGTCAAAACCCAGATTCCTGGAACCGGTAACCAGTGCCACCTTTCCATTTAAATCAAACATTTTTTTTACGGAACTACCTTCCAAATGAATAACACCTATTAATCAATTTATTTATATAAAGGAATTTAAAGCAATTTATAATTTCTTATTTATTTTAACGATTTTATTCCTCAGATCTTATCTGTTGTAATTAGAAAACTGATTTTAATTTATACATTATATATAATATATAATGTAAAATACTATCATATTTTAAAAAATTGTCAATTATGATTTTAAAAAATCCTCTATTCATATGAGAAGAAATGAAAAATAAAATCTAGTTATCTACAGCAACCCTTGCTATCTTTTTATCATAAAATATATCACCCGCATCATAGCTATGGGTTGAAAATTCAGATAATAGTGCCCCCTCTTCTCCGCCTTGAAACCAGTGCCAGGTATTTGGTTTTAAAGTATATTGGTCGCCGGGTTTTAGAATGATTTCATGAAAAACACTAAATCTATCTCTATATTTATCAGGAATTTTACCTTTAATATTTTTTGTTTCAGGTCCGGCAACATATAAGTACACTTCACCCCACCTGCATCTGAATGTTTCTTCTTTACCAGTGTTACCTTCAATATCGGGGTGCTTATGTTGTGGACAAATCTGGAAAGGAAGCAAGGCAAGCTCTTTGGCACATACCCTTGTTGTATTTGCATAAATGATTATCCCCAATCCTATATTTCGAAAATCTCCAAGTCCAAGGTCGGTTATCTCCATTTTTTCAATTTCATTTTGTTTAAAAATAATTCCGGACTTTTCAAGAATTTTTATAATTTTTTTTCTGGCGATTGTTAATTCCTTGTCTTCCAATATTACTCCTCATCTTATTTTTATATTATTTAAAATTTTAAACACCACCCCGCCAAACAGCTAATAATCTCATAATATCCCATTTTCCTATTACCGAATACCAGGCTCCGGATTTTTATATATTGCAGGTTATTTCATCAAACATATCCTTTGGTTTTAATAGGTATAATAGTTTCATTCAGTATCCTGGAAATAACTGGTAATGAAATTTCCCATATTTTGTCAGGGATATCTTCGGTTATTCCAAGTAAAAACTTATCCCCCGGCGCCACTTCGTCTAAGATCTTACAGGTATGAGCGGCAATATTTTCCGGACTTTGAAGGTGAACCGGCGATGGAAAGTTTATCCAGATAATCTTATCCTTCCAGATCCGGCGAGCCTCAGCCATCCTCATATCACCATCAGGCTCAGGGCAAAAAGCTTCAATAATATCAATATCTGAATCTGCCAAAGTCTCTGCCAGAATCTTCATGCGTCCATCAAAATGAGCAGCAAGAAGTTTTCCTTTGTTATGTAGAATTGAGGCAAATTTATCATAACAGGGAACTATATATTTTCTAAAACGTTCAAGACCTATCATATCACTGGTCATATTTTCTTCTATATGGGCCACAAATGCGGGGCTTTCAGCGACAATTCTGTACTGCTCAAGCTGCCTTTCTGATAATAATTCATATAAGGTAAAGAATTTATCAGGAATGTCAAAATAATCGATTGCAAATTTTTCTATCCCCATAAACTGCCAGAGCATCTGCATCATAGGGGTAGGAGGCATCCAACCTGCAAATATAAAACCGTCGTCACCCAATATTTCTTCTTCTCTTTTAAATTTCTCATAAGCAGGGGTATAGATTTCATCACGTATCATAAATTCAAGTACTTTATAATCCTCTGGAGCTTTAATCATATATTGAACTGTTTTATTGGAACCGTATCCTCCGCTTCCGCTTACCATAAGCTGGTCCACTTCCCCGGCAGGTGTACGAAAAGTCTCGCGGATATAGAGTCTGCTATCTTTATAGTATTGATGCTTTATTACTTCAACATTTGGCCGCAGGGTGGAAAAAACCATTATATCGGTGCAAATTGCCATTCCTTCATTACGTAATCTCCGTTCAGTATTACCCCAACTGAAGAAAGGGCGATTTGGTGGTTGAGGGAACTTAATAGTAAAGGGGATCCTGTCAGGTAATTGACCTTTAATAGCTGTTAGAATTCTTTGTCTTGGTGTCATTTTAGTCCTTTAATAATTCCATTTTAGCAATAACCTTCTTTTAAAATTTTTTGATTTGAATATTAAAATTTTTTATTTTTTAATCGATCTCCCAAACTTCCTCCGGGATGATAAAAAGCAAAATCCTTTGAGGAAAATCCTTTAATTTTAGAAACAGTTGCTGCCAGAGCATCACCTAAAGCTAAAGCTAAAGTAGTACTTGATGTAGGTGCCAGATTCAATGAGTCCGCTTCTTTATTTACTTTCGCATGTAAATGAATTTCACTGTTTTGAGCTAAGGCAGATTTTGGATTTCCTGTAATTGAAATAATTTTTGCACCAATTTGTTTTATAATAAAAGTAAAACTCAAGACCTCCTGAGTTTCCCCACTGTTTGAAATAAATAACACTATATCGCTTTTTTGTAACCATTCCGGAATCACCGTGAACAGCTTCTGCCGGATGAACAAAAAAAGAAGGAGTACCCAGACTGGATAAGGTTGCTGCAATTTTTTTTGCAACTCGTCCCGCTTTTCCCATACCCGATAAAATAATCCGGCCTTTGCATCCAACAATCTCTTTTACTGCACTGGCAAAATTATTATCAATATTTGGCAACAGATCATAAATACAATCAGCTTCAATCTTCAGTACCGATTTAATATCGTCAATTATTTCTTTATTATCCATTATTTAACCCCTTATGTATTTTTTTTCAATTGTCTCTACGATATCTTCAACTTGCGGCAAGGCCAGCTTTTCCAATTTATTACAAAAAGGAATAGGCACTTCTTCGGCACCCAAAACCAAGGGTGGACTGTCCAGGTAATCAAAACATTCTTCATTTATTATTCTTACAAGTTCTGAGCCGAAACCTGCCCTTCTGCAGGCTTCCTGCACAACCAAAACACGATTTGTTTTTTTAACTGATTCTATAATCATTTTTTTATCTAACGGAACCAGGGTACAGGGATCTATAATTTCTATGCTCATGCCTTTTTTTGCCAGTTCTTCAGCAGCTTCAAGAGCCTTCTTTACCATAAATGAAGTTGCAATTACCGTAAGGTCTCTGCCCTCACTC
>JAMCVO010000401.1:0-1539 GCA_023475715.1 Actinomycetota bacterium | reverse complement strand
TTTGCCAATAGGAACCATGTACTCTTCTTCCGGTACCGGACCTTCAACGTTATAAAGCTGCTTGTGTTCAATAAACATAACAGGATTATTATCCCTTATAGCAGATTTTAATAATCCTTTTGCAAAATAAGGACTTGAAGGCATTATCACCTTTAAACCTGGAATATGAGTAAACCAGGCTTCAAGACTTTGGGAGTGCTGTGCCGCCCAGCATCTTCCTCCTCCTCCCTGGGTTCTAAAAACAACCGGTACTTTTGCCTTACCGCCAAACATGTATCTTATCTTTGCTGCCTGGTTAATGATTTGATCAGTCGCAATAGTTATAAAATCAATAAACATGATTTCCGCAATCGGGCGCATACCGGTTATTGCTGCTCCGGTTGCTGCGCCTGCAATTGCTGATTCTGAAACAGGACTGTTTAAAATTCTTTCTTTACCAAAGATATCAATTAGTCCTTTCATTACTCCAAATGTGCCGCCAAAAACTCCAACATCTTCACCAATGACAAATACCCTTTCATCCCTGTTCATTTCTTCTATTATTGCTTCCCTTATTGCTTCTCTATATGTTATGTCACGCATTTTTTTCATCCCCTTCAAAAAAAAGATCATCGTATAATTCTTTAGGATCCGGATCCTGGCCGCTTCCCCCAAAAATTACAGCTTCTTCTATTTCATTTCTGACACTGGCTTTGATATCTTCTAATTTATTTTGTGAAAAACCTTCCTTCTGCAAAATTACCTCCAAACTTTTTATCGGACATTTTTTTACCCATTCTTCCTTTTCACCTTTTGGACGATACAAACATGGATCAGACCTTGAATGTCCCTCCCATCTGTAAGTTAAACACTCTAAAAAGAATGGCCCTTTACCTGAACGGGCATGCTTGGCAGCTTCATTTGCTGCTTCATAAATCTTCGATACGTCATTTCCGTCAATCGTAACGGCAGGAATATTATACGAAGCCATCCTGGTTGAAATTTTTTCCACTTTCATAGCATCTTTTACATATATTGAAATCCCGTAAAGATTGTTTTCACAAACATAAATAACAGGCAGGTTCCATATGCTTGCCATATTAACAGCTTCATGGAACGAACCTTGATTGGTTGCAGTATCACCAAAAAAACACACAACTACCTGATTTGATTTTCTCATCTTTATTGAAAGACCCGCTCCGGTTGCAATTGGAATTCCTCCGCCAACTATTCCATTTGCACCCAGGTTATATGTTTCCATATCTGCAATATGCATGGACCCACCCTTGCCTTTACAATAACCTGTAGTCTTGCCAAAAAGCTCTGCCATCATTTGATTTACGTTCCCGCCTTTAGCAATACAGTGGCCATGTCCTCTGTGTGTACTTGTTATATAATCATCTTTCTTTAAAGCTTCACAAACCCCGACAGCTACAGCCTCTTCACCAATATAAAGATGCGCAGTTCCTTTTATTTTTGTCTGCTCCAGAAGTTTCTTTACCTCATGCTCAAATTGCCTTATCAGCAGCATCTGCCTGTACATTTTTATTTCGCTGCTTT
>JAMCVO010000099.1 GCA_023475715.1 Actinomycetota bacterium | reverse complement strand
TGCGGGCAGTGTAAGTAAAAAAGAGATGTTCAGGGTATTTAATATGGGAATTGGAATGGTTTTGATAATTGATCCCGATGATTATGAAAAAGTGAATAAGATATCTTCACTTGCAGGTGAGGAAATATTTAAAATAGGTACTGTGACTGAAGGGAACAGAGAAGTAGTTATAAATGACTGATAAGAAAAGAATTGCAGTTTTGGCTTCAGGTTTTGGTTCGAATCTCCAGGCTATAATTGATCGATCACAAAACTTAAATATTAACGGTGAAATTGTCCTGGTTTTCAGTAACAATGAAAATGCTTATGCACTTGAAAGAGCAAAAAAGCATGGTATAAAGCCAGTCAATTTCAATCCCAGGCAATTTGAAAGCAGACAGAAGTATGATGAAGAGCTGCTTGCATTGCTGAAAAATGAAAAAATCGATCTTATTGTAATGGCCGGCTACCTGCTTCTTATAGGGCCGGAGATAATAAAAGAATTTCCCAGAAGAATCATAAACATTCATCCGGCTTTGCTTCCTTCATTTAAGGGCATACATGGCATAAGATATGCTTTTGACTATGGAGTTAAAGTTACAGGAGTGACGGTCCATTTTGTAGAGGAAGAGCTGGATGCAGGACCGATCATAAGCCAGGAGGCTGTAATCATTGCAGAAGAGGACACACTGGAAACACTTGAAGAAAAAATTCACAAAACAGAGCATAAAATTTATCCTCTTGCAGTTAAATATTTCTGTGATGGCAGGCTTGTGGTAAATGGCAGAAAAGTGAAGATCTTAAAAGGAGAATAAGGTGGCTTTAAAAATAAAAAGAGCATTATTCAGTGTATCCAATAAAATTGGAATTGTTAAATTTGCGCAAACCCTGCAGAATTTTGGTGTAAAAATTATTTCAACCGGGGGAACTTACAGCCAGCTTTCACAATCCGGTATAAATGTACGTAAAGTAGAGGATTTGACCGGTTTTCCGGAAATGATGAACGGACGGCTTAAAACGCTTCATCCTTTTGTTCATGGTGCAATACTGGCTGACAGAAGCAATAAAAGTCATATGAATGATGTTGAAAAAGCAGGAATGCAATTAATTGATATGGTTGTGGTTAATTTATATCCCTTCAGGGAAACTATATCAAAACCTGGCGTTACTATGGAAGAAGCGATTGAAAATATCGATATCGGCGGCCCGGCTATGATAAGAAGTGCAGCCAAAAATCATAAAAATGTTGCTGTTGTGGTTGACCCTGAAGATTATGAAAAAATAGCAGATGAGCTTTTAAAGAATAATGGGATGCTTAATGACAGCACATTATTCTGCCTGAGCGTAAAGGCTTTTCAGCTTACCTGTGAGTATGACAGTGTTATATTTAATTATTTTATAGACAAATACAACGCTTCAAAAGATACAAAATACAAGGACTGCAATATTTATTTAAGGCCTTATCTCAAGGTAGACTGTACAAAGTCAGAGAATGAGTTTATAGAAAAAACTGAATTCAATGAATTTAAAAATATTTCAGGTGATTTCAATGAAGAATTAAATCTTAGGTTCAAGAAAATTCAGGATTTGAGATATGGTGAAAATCCTCATCAGAAAGCGGCATATTATAAGTTTTCAGATTCTGGACCGGACTGTTTTGCCGGCAGCACCCAGCTTCACGGAAAGGAATTATCATTCAATAACATATTGGATGCAAATGCAGCTTTTTCAATTGTGAAGGAATTCAGCACGCCCTGTGTTGCCATTATAAAGCATAACAATCCTTGCGGTGTTGGGATGGGCGGTACAATCAGTGAAGCTTATCAGAATGCGCATTGGGGTGACCCACTTTCTGCTTTTGGAGGTGTGATAGGCAGCAATATGAAGTGGACCGCTGATGCTTCAAAGTTTCTTTTTGATAAGTTCATAGAGGTTTTGATTGCTCCTGATTTTGAAGAGGAAGCTTTAAAAATTCTGAAGGAAAAGCAGAACTTGCGAATACTGAAAATAAATTTTGATCTTCGATCCCATCTGGATAAATTGAGATCCAAAGAATATTCATCAATATATATGGATTTAAAAAGTGTTGATGGAGGTTTGCTTGTCCAGGAGCTGGACGAGGGTGTAGAAAGTGGAGAAGATTTTAAATTTGTGACGGATCAAAAACCTGGGGAGAGCCAGCTGGAAGATCTTTTATTTGCATGGCAGGTAGTTAAAAATGTAAAATCAAACGCCATAGTGCTTGCCCTGCAAAAGAAAACTGTTGGAATAGGCGCGGGTCAAACGAGCAGGGTAGATGCCGTAAAGATGGCACTGGAAAAAGCAGGAGAGAAAAGCAGGGGAGCCGTGCTTGCGTCAGATGCATTTTTCCCATTTGAGGATGCCGTAGAGCTTGCCGTAAAAAGCGGAGTCAGGGCATTCATCCAGCCCGGAGGTTCCATAAAAGACAAGCAGGTTATAGATTTCTGCAACAAAAACAAAATTGCCATGATATTTACAGGCAAAAGGCATTTTAAACATTAAGGAATAAAATATTAATGGGTTCCATCTAATCCTTCTTCAACAAACCTTCTAACTTTATCTAATGATAGTCCTAGTACAAATGAGATTTGTTAGCTGCTCTTGTAAGAGGCTTTAACAGATGAACTAATTTGTAATACCTAATTGTTTTAGTAGGTAAAACCACCTTGCTGGATAGCTGCCCAATGGTCAATAAATTATTCATAAGTATAATTCTAAACCTTCCAGTAACTGAAATATCAGGGGGGTATTAAATACAGCAGCTAAGTTTTGAAATATCTTTAGTAAAAGATAGTGCCACAATTTTAATAGCTTCTGAAAGCGTTGGAAACATTGGCAAAGAATTTACAACATCATCAATAGTATTTTTATTCTTTACTAGAACCATCGCTTCTGCAATAAGTTCTCCTGCATTGGGCGCAAGAATATGAACTCCCATAATCTGTTTGGTTACAGGATGAATTGCCATTTTAATCAATCCTTCAGTTCTGTTAAGAATTAAGGCTTTTGGAACATCTTTGAAAGATATAGTCTTGCACATACACGTACCAAATCGTTTCATTTGCTCTTCTTCTGTAAATCCAACTCCTGCAAGTTGGGGATCAATAAAAATAGTCCAGGGGACAGAATTGTAATCAATACTGTTTTGAGAATTACTCAAGGCATTTTCAGCAGCCAATGTTCCTTCTCTACCTGCAGTTGGTTCAAGACGAAGTGGTGCGTTAGTTACATCTCCTACTGCATAAATATGAGACTGTGAGGTTTGAAATTGCGGATTTACTTTTATAGCTTGTTTTTCATCAATCTTAACTCCTGCTTTATCCAGATTTAATCTTTTAGTATTTGGTATTTTACCAGCAGCTAATAAAATCTCATCTCCTGATACTTCTTCCTGTCTCCCATCAATGAGATAAGAAACAATCTTTTTATCTCCATCTTTGTGAGTTGATCGTACTTGTGCTCCTGTTTTTATAGTTATCCCTTCATTGGTAAGAATCTCAGTTAAACGAGTTATTAATTCTGCTTCACCTCTAAAAATAGATGGCCCTCTATGAAGAATTATGACCTTAGTTCCAAAACGAGCATACATCTGGGAAAATTCCAGTCCTATAGGACCAGCGCCAATAACTATCAATTCCTTTGGTTGTTGTTTTAACTTCAGGGCTTCAATATGGGTAATATAACCAACCTCTTTAATATTTTCAATCGGTGGCACCGTTGTAGTTGAACCGGCAGCAATGATAAATTTCTTAGCAGTATATTTTTGTCCTTCAACTTCAATCTCATTGGAGGACATAAAACTAACTTCGCCCTCTAAATAAGTAACATTTGCTAATTGATTTAATACTTTTTGATACTTTTCGTCTCTTAATTTTTCTACTAAATCTATTCCATACTGAACGACTGCAGCAAAATTAAAGTTTTTAACCTCAATCTCAATTCCTGGAATACCATGATTTCTTGCCTGATGCATTACCTCACCTGCCCACAAAAGCGTTTTAGAAGGTACACAGCCGACATTTACACACGTGCCCCCGGGAGGAAGCCCTTTATTTACCATTAAGGTTTTTGTGCTAAGCTCATTAGCTTTAATAGCAGCAGCAAATGCTCCTGCACCACCACCGATTATAATTAGATCATATTCATTCATATAAGTGTCCTCCCAGAATAACTATATCCAAAGTTTATGAAATCATTTAAAAGATTTATTTGATTAACAATTAAATATGTTTGAATGGACAACTATTTTTAACAACAATACTTACTATTCTTTTTTCAGCTGATAGTACGTTGTTCTTCCCTTCCCTTTTCTTTGAATAAGACCCATATCTATAAGCTTATTAAAATCGAGGATTCGGGTTGCTTTTGCACGATCTGTTATTTTTGCATAATCACGGTCCGAAATGTAGCCCTTTTCATTTATAAACTTTAAAATCTTTTTATGGTAAGTCATAAGTTCTGTTTCTGGGCCAACAGATACTTCCGGCAGAAGTTTTTTGATTCTTAAAAGTTCATCAATGACACCATCAGTGAAATATTCCAGCCAACTGGTAAAATCAATTGAATCTGCAACATCATAGTAGTTGCCTGGAACACCTATGTTGTTGAAATAGTTGGTCACATTTCTGTTGTAGTAATTTTCAAAGCTGAAAAGATTAAAAGTATTAAGTCCCATGTCCGCTAAAAGAATTTTGGTAGAAAGTCGGGCTGTCCTACCGTTACCATCCATAAACGGATGAATAACCACAAACTGTTTATGAAAGATACCAGCAATAATAAGCGGATCAATAACACCTCTGCTACTAGTAGCAAAATTTACCAAATCATTCATAAGCTGTGCGACATCTTTAGCATCAGGTGGCCAATAAACCGTTTTACCTGTCTTTGGATCATTTACAAATACAGGTTCTTCTCTTAATTTTCCGGACTGATATTTAGGCATTAACTTAAAAACCACCTGTTTATGAATAGACAAAATTAAATCAAGATTAAAAGATTGGGAACCTCTGTGCAGATTTTTATTTAACTCCTCTAGGGCTTTGTTGTAATTTATGACTTCCTGTTCGCTATTTCTTAAATTTTGCGGTTGATTTTTAAGAATCCGCTTAACATCTGTTAAAGGCAAGGGATTGCCTTCAATGCTGGTTGAGGCATAAGTTGAAATTTCCCTGGCGCTTTTTTCAAGCTCATAAAGCACAACCTTAGAAAATCTTTTATTGTTAAATTCCAAAACCATAAAACTTATTTGCTTTATATTTGAAAGCAGTTTATTGGTGATGGTGTAATTAGGCTTAAACATTATAGTCGAATTATAGTCGAATATTAGACGATTTGCAATTTTTTTTAAAACAATAAAAATTCTTTAAAACCTTCATCCTCGTTTTATCTACATTATTCCCAATGTTCAGCTACGGATACTTATAATGGTATTTACTGGCAAGGAATATACTGCTCACAGACTGGGCCATGGTTTGCGACAAAATTAATTGAGAAAAATGTAAATATATTAAAGCCTTTGCGGTGGTTAAATCAGGAGTGATACACTCGGAAGATTTATATGTCAGGTCAATAATTTTGGAAAGAGTATTATCTTTTGCCTTTTTAGTAACTTTTACTTCAAGATAACCAGAGCCATCTAATGTTCCTGCATATACAGCATCATTTAAGTATTTATTTCTTGGAAGAGGTTCACCGGTAATTGTAGACTAATCTACTAATGAGTTTCCAAATATAACAATTCCATCCATGGGAATAATATTTACTGGTCTTTTCTTCAAAAATAACAATAATTATTAGAAATAATATTATTATTAGTGCTACAGGCTCTACACCAAAAAACACTCAATAAAATAGCAGACTGCAATAAATATTCTAAATGTGAACAAAGTTAATGTAAACACTGTTAGCTAAAAGTTAAAACTGGACTATTTAAAAATTAAAAGTGGACTTGTCAAGTCCCAATTGTTCTTTGATAAATTAATAATATTTTAAGGTAAGTTTGTCTGTTAAGATTCTGCTCCTATAGCA
>JAMCVO010000290.1:2469-6055 GCA_023475715.1 Actinomycetota bacterium | reverse complement strand
CCCCAATAACATAATTGCAATGATTTTGTATCATCTTATAAAAACTCAGAGGTTTTCTAAAAGCGATATTGTGGTAAGAACTGTGGCCACTACACATTTGATTGATGAGATATGCAAGAAATATAATTTAAAGGTTTTGGAAACACCGGTTGGGTTTAAGTATATCTGTAAAGCTATGCTTGGCAGAAATGTATTAATTGGCGGTGAAGAGAGCGGGGGATTAAGTATTAAGGGGCATATTCCTGAAAAAGATGGTCTTATTGCATGTCTTTTACTAATAGAGATACAATCGTATTTGATTAAAAATTTTGGAAGAATCTATCTTTCAGAATATATGAATAAAATTTATGAAGAATTTGGATTCTACCAGAATGTAAGATTAGATTTGAAAATACCTTTAGAAAAAAAGAATAAAATTTTGACTTATTTTTTAAATTTTAAAAGTAAAAAAATTTCAGGCGTTGAAGTATTGCGTATAATTAAAAAAGATGGTGTTAAGATTGTTATGGATAATGGAAGTTGGGTCCTTGTAAGACTCTCCGGAACAGAACCTTTGATTAGATGTTATATTGAATCAAAGGATAAAATTTATTTTGAATTTTTAAAAGATTTTATAAAAACAAATATTAATAAACTCACCAATTAAGTTGTAAATAATGATTTATGAATATAAAATTAATTTAAAAAAGGTTATAATTAATAATAACAATGTACGCAAGCAATTTAATAATAGTCAAAATAGTCAATTATAAATAAAATGGAAGAAGAAAAAAATAAAAATAATAAAACTGATTCCATAAAGATAGAGGAAATCGAGCTGGTAAAAGAATTATCTCAGGATATTATTGACCATTTAAAAAAAATACCCAAAAATAAATCCGGTATTATAATAATAAAAGGGCCAAATATCGGAGATAAATTTTATCTGACAAAAGATAAGTTTAGTATTGGAAGGAGTTCGGATTCGGATATTTTACTTGACGATATAACTGTTTTTTACTTGACGATATAACTGTTTCAAGACAGCATGCTGTTATTGAAAAGTGCGATGAAGAATTTATATTGCGGGATCTTGGCAGTCTTAATGGCAGTTATATTAATGGTAAGATAATAAATGAATCTAAGTTAAATAACGGTGATAAATTACAAATAGGAAAATATATATTTTTATTTTTTTCAACCATATAATCAGGGAGAATAAAAAATAAAAATGGAAAATACAAAGAAATCCTATGTTACAATTGGTGAGCTGGTCAGGAAATTCAAAAAATATTATCCGGACCTTACTAACAGCAAGTTAAGATTTCTGGAATCCAAAGGATTAATAATTCCTAAAAGGGCAGACAATAAATACAGGGTTTATTTCAGAGATGATATAAGAAAAATAAATTTTATCCTCAAACTCCAGAAAGATTATTTTATGCCTTTGGAAGTAATTAAGGAAAAAATAGATTCTGTGGATTTCGAAAAAGTGGAAAAAGATAAAGGAGCTTTAAAAGAGTTGCAATTGAAATTAGAAGATGAGAATAAAAATTTAAAAATAGGAAAATTAACTATAGAGGATGTAAAGGAAAGATATAAGCTTTCACAGGAGTCTATAAACGAGCTTGTGACTGATAATATAATTTCCTGGCATGAAGAGGATGGCAAGTTTGTAATAGACGGAGTCGATATCGAGATATTAAGGATTGTAAGTGAACTTGAAAAATTTGGCATTCATGTGAAACACCTTAAATTATTAGAGAATTCTGCAAATAGATTTTCAATATTTATACAGCAAATTATTTTTCCGCTTATCAAATCTTCAAATAAAGATTCTAAAAAAAGAGCGCAAAGAACTATTTATAAGTTAGAAGATTATTTCATTAAACTTCATGAATTACTTTTCAAAAAGGAAAATAAAAATTTTCTGGATAATTATAAATGAGCATCAAAAGGTTACGCGTCCGGCACACATCAATCTTAATTAATTTTCTTATTTTTTTAACCTTAATTTCCATTATAAGTTTTACAATTATTCCAAAACATCTTTATGCCAGTGATGAATTTATTGACATAACAGCAGAAGCAGCAATAATAATGGACTATGATTCAGGCAAGATTTTATGGGAAAAAAATTCAAATGAAAAGTTATTTCCCGCAAGCATAACGAAAATAATGACCGGGATTGTTGCGATTGAAAATATAACTGACTTGAATGAAATAGTAGAAATTTCAAGAAATGCTTCAGGTAAGAATAGTTCGTTTTTTCCTTTTAAAAGAGGTGACAGAATCAGCATTATGGATTTGCTTAAAGCTGCCCTTATAAATTCTAACAACAATGCAACTATTGCAATAGCAGAATATATATCCGGAAATGAAAAAGATTTTGTTAAATTAATGAATGAAAAGGCAAAGGAAATTGGTGCACTTGATACTTTTTTTCAAAATACCAATGGATTAGACACAAAGTATCCCGAGCATAAGACAACTGCCAGGGACCTGGCGATAATTGCAAAATATTCCATGAATAATGAGCTTTTTAGAAAAATTATCAGTATAAAAAATGACTATATCACTATAAATGATAAAAAAGTTGATATATTCAATACTAACATATTGCTTTTTTTTGATTATATTAAAGGTATCAAAACTGGTTTTACTGAAAACGCGGGATACTGCCTCGTTCTATATTCTGAAAGACAGGGTCTTAAATTGATTACTGTGGTTTTAAAAAGTGAAGAGAATAAAAGAGCCGCAGATATTCTAAAGCTCATAAATTGGGCAAATGATAATTACTCTAATACAAATATTGTTAATTCAGGTAAAATTTATAAAACAATAAAAATAAGAAATGGCACCAGTGAAGTTTCACTGGATTTATATCCCCAAAAAGATTTTACACAATTAGTTAATATTAATGATAAAATTGAGATAAACGAAACTCTAAGCACTGATTTAGTCCTTCCTGTAACCAAAGGACAAGAAATAGGGGAGATCAGTGTTTATATTAATGACGAAAATGCAAAGGATATAAAACTCATTTCTAAAAATTCTATAGATAAACCGGTAATTACCCAAAGCATAGTTACTGAAAAGAATCAGAATCCAAAAAAAGTATTAATTTTTCTGTTACCATTTTACTTTTTGATTTTTATCTTTATAATAATTAAAAATTTATTTATAAGAGGGTAAAATTTTTATATTTAAAAAGCAAAACAAGTTTACGGAGGGAGAATAATTTTGGGTAAAAAAGTTATTAAGATGACAAAAATTTTAGTATCGTTTGGTATTGTTTTAGTTCTTGCCCTTACAATAGGTCTTGCAGGCTGTAAAAAAACACAAGTTGCTGAAACAAGTGAAACAACCACACAGGTAGAAACAACAGTCCAGGAAGAAACAAGCTCCGGTACCAGCGAAACCACTCAGGAAACAGGCGGCAAGATAAACAATATGGAAATAACTGGCAATATTAATATTTTAAGCGGTTTAGAAATTTCAGATAAAGTACTATCAATACCATTGCCATCAATAAAATTTGCAGCTATGGAACTATTTCCGCTTTCATCGCCTAATGGACTTAAATAATCAAGCCCAAGATTTTCAA
>JAMCVO010000290.1:0-2459 GCA_023475715.1 Actinomycetota bacterium | reverse complement strand
ACAGCCTGCAAGACCTATTGTAAGGGCAAGATAAACAATATGGAAATAACTGGCAATATTAATATTTTAAGCGGTTTAGAAATTTCAGATAAAGTACTGGATTCAAGACCATTGGCAATAATGGTTGAAAACACTCCTGATGCAAGACCACAGTCCGGGCTTATAAACGCAGATGTTGTTTTTGAAGTTGTTGACGAATACGGCATCACAAGATTTGTTGCTGTGTTTTCATCATATGACTCTGATTTGGTAGGTCCGGTAAGAAGCGCAAGGCCATATTATGCAGAGATTGCAAGAAGCTTTGATCCTATTTATGTTTTCTGGGGAACAGCTCCAATTTTTTATAAGGTTATTGAAAATCTTGGGCTTGATTATTTAAGTCCATTAGGCGATGAAAGCGGAAATAGTTCCATAGCTGCAAATTTTATTGATGGCAATGGTATTGATAGTAAAAGAGATAGCTCCAGAGTTGCACCACACAATGCCTATATGTTTACTCCAAGGATAAAAGAACTTGCTTCCAAGCAGGGTTATAAACTTGAAGGCGGTCAGTCTCCATTTCATTTTAAATTAGATGCTCCGGAATCAGATAGGGGAGACATATCAAAGATAACGGTTGATTATTCAATTCCACAATATAAAGCATTATTTGAATATGACAGCAAGAATAATAATTATTTAAAATCTGTTGCCGGTTCTCCCAGTACTGACAGGGAATCAGGAGAGCAGATTGCAGTTAATAATGTAATTATCATGGTTACAGATATTAAAAACTCCGGAGATTCTTCCGGTCATATGATAGTCAGGACAACCCAGGAAGGGGAAGCTTTTTATTTCTTTGATGGGAAAGTAGTTGAAGGAACATGGAGCAGGAACAGCGCACTCGATCCCTTTACTTTCAAAGATAAAGATGGAAATGTTGTATTATTCAATAGAGGACATACCTGGATAGGTCTTATTTCAGGTATTGACAGAGTGGATTATCAATAGTCCCTTGAAATGGAAAATTTTAAAAATACTTTAAACAGCAGCTTATCAAAAAGTGAAGTTTTAGGAAAAATATTATTTCCAAGCTCAGTTATCAATGATAAAGTTTCTGAGCTTGGAAATAGAATTACTGAAGATTATTCAGGGGATCTGGATTTTAAAAATACTTTAAACAGCAGCTTATCAAAAAGTGAAGTTTTAGGAAAAATATTATTTCCAAGCTCAGTTATCAATGATAAAGTTTCTGAGCTTGGAAATAGAATTACTGAAGATTATTCAGGTAAAGATCTGGTTCTTATAAGCGTTCTTCGTGGTGGAGTAATATTTTTAACGGATCTTGCAAGAAAAATAAATATTGATCTTACCATCGATTTTATGGGCATTTCTTCATACCACGGAATGCATCAAACCTCTACCGGTATTGTTAAAATAACCAAGGACCTGGAAGATTCAATTGAAGGCAAGGATGTAATAATTGTTGAAGATATAATAGATACCGGGCTTACTATAGGTTATTTGCTCAGAAACTTAAAATCCAGATCCCCTGGCAGTATGGAAATTTGTACACTGCTGGACAGAAATGTCAGAAGGATAGCCAATATAAATATAAAATATGCAGGTTTCAGCATAGGGGAAGAGTTTGTAGTTGGGTATGGTCTTGATTATAAACAAAAATACAGAAACCTTGATTCAATTTATGAGCTAAAACTAGGTATGGTCAAAAGAGATATAGAGCATCTTAAAAATGAACCAGTAGAAACTTAGTTTTATTCTAAACCGCCTTTTTTATTTTTGTCTTATTTAAACTGCGCTAATATCAATTTATGCGCTAAAATGGTATAATTCATCTTAAATAAGACTTAAACAAGACTATATGTTTATATAAAGATAATATTCAACAGCATGTGCGAATATCTTTATTATTTAGAATTAATAACTAATAAAAGATAAATTGGATAAAGATTATAGATTAATTGAAATGACACTTGAAGGTGTCCGAATTGAGTTCCCATCTCAGAGACCTATCATTCTTTTAAAAGAACACAAAGGTAATAGATATCTTCCAATCTGGGTTGGTGCTTTTGAAGCTTCGGCTATTGCTCTGGAACTTTCTAATATTAAGACACCAAGACCCATGACTCATGATCTAATAATAAACATACTGAAGGATCTGGATGTTTCAATAGATACAATAGAAGTATGCGATTTAAGGGATAATACATTCTACGCATACTTGAATCTTAAAAACCTTAAAAATAAAATAATAAAGATTGATTCAAGACCTTCCGATGCAATAGCAATTGCTGTAAGAAAAAAGTGTAGAATACTAACCGCAGAGCATGTGCTTGATCAGGCAGGGCTTCAAATCCAAACTATTGAAGATGAAGTAAAGAAATTTAGAAATTTTCTTGACAAGATAAATCCTGAAGATTTTGATCAAAAATAAAAAGTTATATTAAAAAGGAGAAAAA
>JAMCVO010000222.1 GCA_023475715.1 Actinomycetota bacterium | reverse complement strand
TACTTTAGTATTCAATAAAACTGCAGCATTTGTAAAAAATGCTTCCAAATGTTTTTCTCCGTGATTTTCCCTTATGAATTTTATTAAAAAATTCATAATTCCATGAAAGTCTTTATGCACTGATTGTGAATAAACATATTCATCCATAGATTTTCTCCTTGCTGCAGCAGTTTTATTGAATCTAAGTATATAATAAAAACGGGAGGCTATTTTCTACCCACGATCTATCTTCAAATTTTACAGACATTAAAATTCCTTTCTACTTTAGTATTCAATTTAACCTTAAAAGCCCAAAGTCTAAATTTTATAAATTTTTTACAGCTGCTTCTCCAATTTCTTTTATAGCTTTTAATTTACTTGAATCTATAACTGGCTCAGGCGGAAAATTTTCTGATAATATCCTTTCCAATTTTTGTTTTGCCCTGCTTAATATGTCCTTACTCCCTCTCTCCTGCCATATATTATAATTTTGCCTTAAAAATAAATCCCAGTTCCACTGCTCCTTTTTAAAATTTTTAAACGTATGTTCTTCCTGTATAAAATTGCCGCCAACTCCTACTTTTCTAATTACATCATAAGCCAAGGTATCCTCACTTACTTCAAAACCTTTCCTGATCCTTGACAGGTAAGAAAGTCCTTCATCATCAATAAGCATTTGCTCAAGACTTAAGCCCACGCCTGATCCCACAGCGCCAACCGGTCCATAACCGTATATTGAAAGCATTTCAGCACCTGCAGCAATTCCAAATGCTGCACTTACTGCAGCTTCATACCCTCGCTGAAAATCACAACAATTGGAATCGGAGATATGAATATTGCAGCAGCATGAAAGTCCATATTTTCTTGCTAATTGTGTCACTCCTGCTGAAAGGAGAGTCTGTTCCGGTGAGCCATATGAACAAATACCAGTCTTCATGTCAAGAATATGGCAAACACTGGCGTGTGCTATTGGTTGTTTGGGATTTAAAAGATAAATAATAACAATTCCCATTAAAACTTCGGCATTCTGCAGGGAAATAGTTCCTGCCAGGGTTACGGGTCCTGAACCTCCTGCCGTTACCATGGGTCCTAAAAATATGGGCTGCTCATATTTGGAATATTCAATCATTATTTCAAGAGTATGAGGTGAAAATTTTAATGGGCTTATTGATTCCGCAAAATAAGTTATAGGTTTTTTTCTTTTTAATTCATCCTCACCTCCTGCTAAAACTTTAGCCATTTCTATAATATATTTAGCCGAATTCGCTGAATATGTCCAGGTAGCAACAGGTTTTTTTGAATAAGTAAAAAGATTCTTATAACAAACAACATCGGCACATTTTGCAGGAACATCTTCCGGTAAACAGTATGCCGAAACTGTGTTTATGTTTTTCAAATAATTGCCCAACACAATACCCTTTAAAGTATCTTCCAATGTTCCTCTTCTTTTTTTATTGAAAGTCAGTTCTATTATATCCGGAGTCGTATCCATGGTAAGTTTTAAATTACCATCATTAAATGAAATCTTATTTTCTTCAATATAAGGGATAGAGCTGAATTCTTTTGGTATTTCATTTAATGCTTTTTCAATAAGGAAGGGGTTAGCTTTTACAATTTTACTCTTATAATCAACTTCACAATTATTTTTTCCCAGCAGGTCAAGTATGAGCTCATTAGGAATATAAAACCCAATCTCTGATAATATTTTTATGCTGTTATTATGAATTAATTCAATTTCTTCAGCAGTTAAAAATTCTATCAATCCATTAAGCCTGCCCATTTTTATTTCTCCAATTGCTTATTTTGTCTAAGGGGAAAATCGGGTGTGGTATATTTTTGAAGGTAAAGATATTTAAATTAGAAGAAGTTAGGCCCGGACAATCTGCAAGTACAATTTCATCAGCTATGGGTTCATATGCATCTCTAAACCCGACAGGTGATTTCACGACTACTACTCTGAAATTTCCGGGCTCCAGTCCGGCATTTCTAAAAACATTAAGCTCGAATACAGGACCTATCTTCTCACTTACAAGTATTGTAATTGATCCAATTTCCAAAACCGCAACTTTACCCATATTCACATAATTTTTACCCACATGTCCCTCTATTATAAATTTACCTTCAGTAATATTTTTTACCCTGGCGGTTATTTTTAAAGGTTTACTAAAAATTTTATCTGTTTTTGCACCTATTTTACAGGTAATAATTCCCCCTGCTCCAGCTTTTAAAGCTTGTTTAATAACTTCCTTATCTACAACTGTTAAAAGTGCAGGAAACTTGATATTTTGTTTTATCAATTCAGAAAGAATACAGGTATTATCACCAGTACCACCGGATAATGTTGAATCGGAATCAGAAATTACCATCAAGCCCTTTTCCATTTTTGAAGCTTTTTGGATTGCAATAGCCGGGGAGGTTTCTTTAATGAAGAATTCTCTTCGTAACTTCCATGCTAAATCCGATATTTTTTCCGCGTATTTTTGTGCATTATTTATCTGACCATTGCCATTACCCTCTTTTAGATTATTGGAGTCAGGCTGAAAATAAACCAGGGTGCTCCAGCCCAATTCAGGTACATCCAGCCATGGTTGAACAGAAAAAAAAGATGTACTTATTACATTTTTGTCTTCTTCAATCTTTTCCAGATAATCAAATACTTTTTTAAATGGCCCTTTATTAGTATTATGAAGCCTTGCGGGTGTGACCATAGGAATTTTTACAAATCCTCTTTCAGGGTTGAATTTACCACACAGAATGTTAATAAAAACTTCAGCTGTTTTATAACCTGTTCTGAATAAATCCAAATGGGGGCAGGTATGATAACCTTCAATAAAAACAGTATTTTTCAACATTTTTTCCGTTATATTCGCATGCAGGTCAAGTGAGATTGCTATTGGAAGATTTTCAGATAATTCATTATGGATAGTCTCTAAAATATCGCCTTCAACATCAAATACCTCATCTGATACCATAGATCCATGCAGTGAAAGCAGAACACCATCGATTGGAATGCTCTTCTTTAAATAACTTATAAGCCATTTTTTTATTTCTTTATAAGCTGCTTTTGTAACATTTCCTTTAGGCCACGCCCATACTCTTACGGTTGGAATAAGTTCCACATCAGAATTTTTAAAATCCTGAGCAGCTTTTATAAAACCGCCTATTTCATTAATACCGGTAAATCTATCTATTATCTCTTTACCGAAGAAAAGCCCATTTTGCTTGAAATCAGAAATGTTTGTTTTTATAGGGCAAAAAGTATTCTGCTCCTGCCATATCTGCCCAAAGGCTATCCTTAATTTTTTATTTGCCATCTTATTTTACAAACCCGGAGCTATGGTAAACAGTAATTCTGCCATTCCTAATCCAAGATTAAAATACTGGTGCTTGCATCCTTCAGGTATAAGAAATCTACCACCTTCATCAATCTCATAAGCTTTTCTTGATACTGCTTTTTCATTTTCAAGTTCACTTAAAACTACGATTTGAATTCTGCCTTTTAATACCATAAAGATCTCATCACCTTTATGGGTCTCGGGATCTGTATTCTTTCCCGGACATATTTCAATTTTTCCAAGATGACATCTTTTATTACTGATAAATAATGTCACTTTGGTTTCATGCTCATTGCCATGTATAACGGTTAACGCTTTCTCTGGCGGAATATGCATATGTCTTTTTTCTTTTCTTGCATCCTCAGTGTCTAATGGCCAATTTCCTATAAAATCATTAATAGTTTTCACAATTCCTCCTAAATTTTATAATTTTTTATTATTTGATATGAATTATTCATCCTTGCAATAATAAATAAGCTTATATGCTGATTATGACTCGTCACCTTTGTATTTAATTGTTTTTAACTTAAAACTGGAAACTAATTCAATATCACTTTCATCCCACATCGGACCTTCAATTATTGCGACAATAACAACTTCTTCTGTAGTAAAATTAAAAACACTGTGCCAGGTTTTTGCAGGGATAAGTATTGCATCTCCCTCTTTTGCCTGTATGCATTGACCAGTCTCAGGATTAAAAATGGTTGGCCTGCCTTTCAGCACATAATAAGGTTCGTCTCCCGAATGAATATCCGGTGGCTGGAAGGTTTGCCCGGCTGGAACTGTCCATGAGGACATGAGGATTTTATCCGTACTCGCAAAAATCCTTGGCGAAATCTTTTCTCTGCCTGATCCATATACTGTTATTACATCATTTTTAGGATCAAGTATCGTTGATTTTTTCTTATCAGGCGTAAAGGGATGAACCCCAGCCCAATCCGGTAATCCTGCAGGTCTTTTTTTATTGTTCATTTGATTTCCTCCTCTATTTGATTAAATTTATAAAAATATAAAACTTAGATATTTTAAAAACTTTAAATTTTGTTTTATTATTTCAAATCCGGATTTACAACAATAATTGATTTTGCAACACCGTCAAGCCTCTTATCTGTAACTTCAAAAGCATGCTCGATTTCTTCAAGTGGAAAAGCATGTGTGATTACCTTTTCAATGTCAATAATACCGCTGGAAACTATTTTTATTGCCTGAGGAAAAGTATTTTGTGCACCTGCTGCAGCTACCATTGTCAAATCTCTCATAAGAAATTCTGCAAAATCCACATTATCAATAGTTTGGATAGGAACACTGTAAACACATATCTTACTTCTTTGCGCAGCAATATTTATCATTTTTGACAATGTATCCTGAACACCTGCAGATTCAAAAACATAATCGGACCCCCTGCCATCAGTTTCCCTCATTATCTCGTCCTGTAGATTTTGCTCTTTTACATTTATTATTATATCTGCACCTAATTTTTTCCCAAGAGCAAGTCTTGCCGGATTAGTACCTGCTAAAATTACTTTTGAAGCTCCACAGGCTTTTGAAAGCATCGTGAAATGAAGTCCTGCTACACCTGGTCCAAGGATAGTAACTATATCGCCCGGAAGAATTGGTGCTCTTTCTATGCCATATACACAAATTGCAAATGGTTCAAAAACAGAAGCGGCTTTTAATGAAAAGTTATCAGGTATAGCAAAAACTTTCTCATGAGGTGCTGTGGTGTATTCAGCAAATCCACCATTTCTATGAATACCTATTACTCTCTGACCATTTTCACAATGCACATAATGACCTGCAATACAGGTCTTGCAATAACCGCAGCCAATATTAGGTTCTACAACAACCCTTTGGCCAGGCTTAAAAAATGATGGAACGGCACAGCCTAATTTTGTTATTATACCGCCAAATTCATGCCCGAAAACAACATCCTTTTCAATTGTGAATGAACCGCCTTTAAATCCCTTGTATAAATGAATATCAGTTCCGCATATTCCTACTGAACCAACTTTAACCTGGATCTCATTTTCTTTGGGCTCAGGAATTGGAATTTCACCTATTACAATTTTGTTTGGTCCTTTATATAATGCAGCTTTCAACCTTGGCTCCTTTATTATTTTTCTTATAATAAAATTTAAAAATTCTTGAAATTAAAAGCAGTTCTAAATGAAATTTTCTTTTAGAAACTTAAACCCCTTAATTGCAAGTCCCTCCTGACCAAAATCATAAGTCCTCCAGATTGCACCTGCCTCTGCTATGGGGCTTCCCACTTTAGGATCACAGCTTTCAATAACAAGACATTCTTTAAATGATACTTTTTTTAAACCTCTTGCAACTCAATTCCAATCAGTATGACCTGTTCCCGGAGTTCCTCTATCATGTTCCGGAACATGCATATGGAATAAGTATTTTCCGGTACTAACTATTGCATTTTCAAGATTCTTTTCCTCAATGTTCATATGATAAACATCAAGCTGCACCCCTATGCTGGAATTATCGACTTCTTTTACAAGGTTTACTGCGTCTTCAGCCATATTTAAAAATGCAGTCTCATATCTGTTAAGAGGCTCAATGGCTATTTTTATCCCTTTTTCACCGGCATATTTTCCAATTGCTTTCAGATTCTTTACGCAGCTTTCCCAGGCTTTTTTTCTTTTATCGGGTTTTATCAGCTCAGGATACCTGCCTACCGAATATGTCGGGCCAACGAGCATCTTTGAATCAAATTTATGGCATAAATCAACCAAACCTTTAATAAATTCAATTCCTTTTTTCTTTTCTTGCATC
>JAMCVO010000431.1 GCA_023475715.1 Actinomycetota bacterium | reverse complement strand
TCACAAAAGCTGAAGAAATCATAAATGCCGGCAGAACAGCCGCCATCAGAAAAGTAGTAGAGATAAAAAAGAAGATTGGTTGAAATTTTTTATTTTATTATTTAAATTCAAGAGAAAAATCAATTGCTCCTGCAGAATTTGTAATTGCACCTGAAGATACAAAATCGATGCCTGTTTTAGTGTATTATAAACTAAGAAGAATTCAAGAAAGTATATGAAGTTGCTGGCTGCCCAAGCTTATGAAATTTAGAACCATTTTGTGTGTCCAGATTAAGCTGGTATGTTCAGCAGGAGACAGTCCTATCAGGGTAAAAGTCAGAAGCCCTGTAGCTTGGATAGCAGGGAGGAGGGTAACCAAATCTCTGAAGCCTATTGACAAAGTCATTTTAAATGGTGATGAGCAAGTTACCAGGCCGTAACGAAAGTAAACGCATAGGTGGCCTCGTAATCGAAAAACTCTGGAAGCCGAGCCTGCAATTTGGAGGCGAAGGCAGCATAAGCAAGCGAAAACTGGCCAATATACGGTTGTCTTATTCCAGCGAGGTGATAGCGACAGCATGGTAACAAGGACATACTAAGCAACTGGAGAAGCCCTACTTGTCCCGGCAAGAAATTGCTGGAGAAGGTAAACTCTATAACCAGTATCTGCTGGGAAGTGGGCCTGTGATAAGAGGGTGGCGGAGGGGCCTGTAGTAGCTATGAACCGGGGTAATGCCTGAGGAGCAAAGGAGCCCTATTGTTAAGGAAAAAATCTTTTAACCAAGGAAAGGCAGGGACGAGATGATAAAGGCGTCCATAAGTTTGCAGGAACTAAGGAGAAAGATATACCTAAAGGCGAAGTCTGATAAGACATGGAGGTTTTGGGGACTATATGTTCATATCTGTAAGTTAGAGACGATAAGGCAAGCTTACGAACTGGCTAAGGCAAACAATGGAGCTCCAGGAATAGACGGGGTTACATTTGAAGCCACCCAAGAAGCAGGTCTTGATGATTTCCTATCAAAAATTGCAAATGAACTGGTCTCCTGCACGTACCTACCCATGAATAATCGAAGAAAAGAGATACCCAAAGAAGCAGGAAAGGTAAGAGTCCTTGGGATTCCTGCTATCCTGGACCGTGTGGTGCAAGGTGCATTTAGACTAATACTTGAGCCAATCTTTGAAGCCATGGCTTCGGCTGGAACAGGTGGAGTAGTGCTTGGCTCTATAATACCTTAGGTCTATATAGTGATTACAAAATAAGGTATTACCAGGCTTGAAAGTGCTGCCAGGCCGATAGGTCACATAAACCTTTAGAAGAAAATTAACAAGAAAGCCCAGTTCGGGAAATCCGAACGCTGGGTTTGACGTGGCGGGAGCTGGAAACGTACTGAGATAGTTCAGTGGCGCGCCAGTTATCGACCCTACTTTAAAAGAAATAATCAATTTACAAGGATTTTTGTAAATATTTTTTAATAGCAATACCAATTTTTTATATATTTATAACTCGCTTAAAAATTCCTCAATTGTTAAACCTGATTTATCAATTAATGCTCTCAAAGTCCCTCTGGCAACTTCAGAATGATTTGGCACTGATAATGTTGAGATGTTTCCTTCTTTTGTAAGAATTATATGATTTCCACTACTTCTTGCTATAATCCACCTAAATTTTCTAAAAATTTTTATCACATCTCTGGGTTTTAATAATGGAACCTGAGGAATAGTTTAAAAAATATTTGACAGGAATAAAAGTAAAATATAAAATAATTAACAATATAGCATATTATGCAATAATGAGCAATTTTAAAAAAGTTTAATTTACAATATTTTATTATTGATATATTGATATTATAGTAAATTCAGTTTTTGTGTAAAAATATAAAACATAAGTATGTGATCTTATATAATTAATAAAAAATAATATTAAGGAAGAATGATGGGTTTTAAATTTAATAGCATTGATTACAGTCAATTTAACGAAAATATAGGGAGATATAGAGATCTATTGACTGGGAAAAATCCAGAACGAGTGCCAATATACACTGAAGTTAACTATAAAGATGGTATAACAATACCGCGATTTGGTATCGGCTCAAAACCATCCAAATTAAAAAAATTGGACTTGTTTATGGACCCCGAGCTTTACTTGAATTGGCAGCTGCAGTGCATAAACGATAGAATGGAACTAAAACTATTAGATGATTGGGTTCCATCTTTATTTGTTTGGTATGGTGTTTGTGTTTTATCATCAGCCTTTGGCTGTTCGGTAAAGTTTCAACCAAGCGAAGATCCATGGGCACACCCCATGTTATTTAGTGCAAAAGATGTCTATTCATTAAAGAAACCCGACCTGCGTAAATCAGGTTTATGTAAACAGGTGCTTGAAACTATGCAAGTATGGCAGGAGAAGACTGAAGGCAAGATACCTATCAGAATAAATAATGATCAGAGTCCTATGGATATAGCGACTCAAATACTAAATTTCAGTGAGTTTCTCACAGGTCTTTATGAGTATCCTAAAGAGATACATTACTTGCTTTCGTTGGTTACAGAAGCAATAATTGAGTGGCAGGAAATTCAAGCAAAAATTATAGGAAATCAATGGAACGGAGGATGGCAGCACTGGACCCCCAAAGGAAATGGAGCTTTACTTGCCGATGATGTCTTGGTGAACTTATCGCCGTCATCATATGAAGAGTTTGGTGTTCCTTATATTTCGCGTATATCTAAGGTGTTCGGAGGCATATTCTTGCATTATTGCGCCACTTTTAAGGAAAACCCTTTGCATAATTTAGAATCTTTGTTAAAAATAGAAAATTTTAAAGGATTAGAAACCCAATTACTTTCTATTAAAGAGTTAATTCGTGTAAGGGATGTTTTTAATGGCACGGCTGTTATTCTTTGTAAACCACCTGCTTGTATTGATATTAGGGAACATCTAAGTGTAATGAAGGGTGCAAAACATATCTTATATCTTGGGGGAGATTCTGATTTTATATCTTCGCCAGAAGACCTTGACATTCTGAGAGAAAAAATCAATGTTGCAAGAGAACTTTTAGAATAGGCTTTAATCAAATATTAAGGGGAAATAACTTTGAAAAAAATTTTTTGATATAAATAAGATAAAAATATGGAAAAATTTTGATATGAAAAAGATAAAAATATGGGGAAAAGATATTATAGGTTGGATGTTTATTTCACCTTGGGTGATTGGATTTATAGCTTTTACTGTAGGTCCTATGATTTTTGCCTTTATTATGAGTCTTACCAACTGGAGCATGCTTAAGGAACCCAGTTTCATTGGTCTTGCAAATTATATAAAAATATTTACAGATGACCCTCTTTTTTGGAAAGCAATAAAGGTAACACTTATTTATACTTTCGTCTCGCTTCCGTTAACAATGGCTGGGGGACTAGGGTTGGCTATGTTATTGAATAGAAATATTAAGGGCCTCTCATGGTTAAGAGCGGTTTATTACCTACCACTTGTTATTCCATCAATAGCTTCAGCAATAATGTGGAAATGGATGCTTTCTCCGGATTACGGTGTTGTTAACACCCTGCTTCGAGTTTATATGCATATTACTGGACCACGGTGGTTCTATGATACTTCGTGGGCACTTCCATCCTTTATAATAATGAGCTTATGGGGAATTGGTGGTAATATGGTTATTTATCTGGCAGGGTTGCAGGGGATTCCTGATGTTTTTTATGAAGCTGCTGACATTGACGGAGTGAATGCATGGCAAAGATTCAGATATATTACTGTTCCTATGTTAAGCCCGACTATATTCTTTACAATGATTATGGGTGTTATCGGTTCATTCCAGCTCTTTGATACAGCATTTTTGATTACCGAGGGTGGTCCAAACCACGCAACTCTGTTTTACATGCTTTACCTTTATCGAATGGGCTTTAAATCTTTTAAAATGGGATATGCCTCAGCATTAGCATGGATTTTGTTTGTAGTGGTTATAGTTATTACAATTATACAATTTAGGCTTTCGCGAAAGTGGGTTTATTATGAATATGAAGAATAATCCGGTTTTATTGGACGCAATGAATAAATATAATAAAAATATTATTAATGATAATAATAAAATGAAATTGTGGAACAGTAAGAAAAACAGAAAAATAGTCGGAGATATAGTTGCAATTATAATATTGTTGGTTGGAGCATTTATTATGATATTTCCTTTTTTATGGATGTTTTCCACAGCATTAAAAAATCTTAGCAGTGTTGTTGCCTATCCACCCCAATGGATACCGCGACCTATGTTGTGGAGTAACTTCATTAAAGCATGGAATTTTAGACCATTCACCACATATTTATTAAATACTCTCATTACCACAATTATTCCACTTGGTGGGATTGTTTTTGTAAGCTCACTTGTTGCCTATGGGTTTTCTCGTATTAAATGGAAGGGAAGAGATTTTGTATTTATGTTGTGTTTGGCTACAATGATGCTCCCTCCCCAAGTAACATTGTTTCCGCTGTTTGTGATTTTTAACAAAATTGGATGGATTGATACTTTTTATCCTCTTATCGTACCATATTATTTTGGTGCCGGTACAGGTACAGCATTTTATATTTTTCTTTTAAAACAATTCTATACCACAATCCCTAAAGAGCTTGAGGATGCTGCCAAGATAGATGGCTGTGGCCCATTGCGTACATGGTTTAGCATCATGCTACCTTTAACAAAGCCAGGGTTAGTTGCAGTTATTATTTTCGGATTTATGCGAGGTTGGACTGAATTCATGAGCCCTTTAATTTACCTGAGTTCCGAGTCACATAAAACACTTGTCCTTGGACTGGCTCAATTTCAGGCAGAAGTGGGAATAGCAGGCATGACAGGAACAGCAAATTTGAACATGTTGATGGCGGCATCGGTTCTTGTAACAATCCCCCCTCTTCTTATATTAATGATAGGTCAAAAATATTTTATAAAAGGTATAGTCATGAGTGGATTGAAAATGTAATATAAGCACTCTTTTTATAGCCACCCTTTTTGTAAAGTATGAAAAATGGAGAATAAAAATGGATAAACCTAGTGTTTCATTTATTATAGAGAAAATTATAAGTGAGGTTGGAGACCAATATGAATGCGATAATTTTAAAGAGATTATGGAGCATGCTTCTCATAAACCAAGTTCTTGCTTATTAAAAAGTTATGATCTTGGTAGCGGTAATCAATACAATCAAGATTTCGTTTGGCACTTACTTAAAAAAGAAAAAAGCTTTGATTTGAGAGAGAAGGGGAAGATAGGAGCTATTAATTTTAATAGCGATATCTCATTATTTTTTGGATTTAGTAATGGAAATGAGGAACCAGCATTTAATTTTAAATCAAATACCTTGGTTCACCTTATTGATTTATGGGTTGAGGAGTTCGAGCTTTTTAGTTGGTTAAAAGGAATAATTACCTTTATTCCTGTAGATAGTATGACTTTACTAGCTATTGTTGAAGTGAAGAATTCTGGGGAATCGAAGCAAGATTTAACAATATATCAAACTATGGGTAAGGGCGATGCCAGGCAGGATGAGAATATAAATGGTGTCCATCACCCTCAGCAAATGACAGGCGATCCTTCAAGGTATATAGGAGTGCACACTACAACAAAGGATCTTGTATGGTCAGAATATGATAAGAATAACAAGTCTATTTTAGCTTGTTATGATGAGATTAGTCCTGTTAATAATGATAAGTTGTTAGGATATCTATTGTGTGCGCTTGGAAGTTCGAGCAGTAGCAGTAAACAGTTTTTTTGTGAGAGTATTGATAGTATAGGACAAAGTGAAAAAAGTAATACTATACGGTATATAGGACAGAGCTTTAAAACATTTCTTGAGCCTGGTGAATCTAAAGTGGAATTATTTTGTCTTGGGTTCAGAAAGTTTTCAAGTGTTCAGCATGAGACTATGTTTAATGTTCCGACTTTCCATGTGGAAGATAAAGTATCTGCTATTGATAAAGAAATTGAGCATCTAAAAAAAGTCATGAATATAGATTATACTGCCCGCATAAAAGAGAGCGTATTAGTCTATAAAAAATATCCATTATTTGATCTTCCAAATAAAACTTGGATAGCAGATTCATATGCTGCTCTTGAGTTACCTAGAGCAAACAGCTATAGCTCTTACAAGAAAATGAGATATCCATTTTATAACTTCTGCCGGGCACAGGGTACCGACCTTGAAGACTGGTGGTCAGAAGGGACAGCATGTAGCGTAGAAAGAACTGTATTTGGTACAGTCATCACAAATCCCAACCTGGCCATCATGCATCTAAAAAACATTTTTGATTATCAAGCTCAGGACGGTAGAATTCCTTTTTGTGTGAATCAAAATGGTGAGTATAAATTAAACTTACCACCAAGTTTTGGAGTTAAAAATGAGACTATTTCACCTGAAATATGTTGGCAATCATGGCATGCATACTTATGGAGCGGAGATAAGAAATTTCTTCGTGAAGCTTATGAAGCAGGAAAAAGAAATCTTGATTGGTGGATGAAGAATAGGGATAGAACAGGAGAAGGGCTCTGCTACTGGCTGGGAGTTATAGAAGGTGTTCGTGATACATCCGAACCGTGGATACCAACCTGGAGAGAAGTTCCTGTTGATTGGCAGGAGGCATTAGATCTTAATTGTTATCTTGCCATGGAAGAAGAACATTTAACAAAGATGGCTATGGAGCTTGGTGATTATGATCAAGCAAGAATATATGAAGAGAAGTATAAGCTACGTATCCAACTGATGAATAAATACATGTGGGATGAGGATGACAAGTGTTATTATGGCATAAGTGAGGGAGACGGGAAAAAAGTAAGAGTACGGGATATTTCAACACTCATGCCCTTATGGTGCGGGGCTGTTCCCCTTGAAAGGGCAAAATATCTGATAGATTACTATGAAGATCCTGATGAATTTAAGACAGACTATGGTGTACCTACTCTTTCAAAGAGTTCAGTTGAGTTTGACCCAGGGTTTCATTGGTTTGGGCCAATGTGGACATGGTTTAATTGGCTTGTCATTTTAGGATTGAAGCGCTATGGATATTATAATAAAGCTGCCCAGCTGGCTTATAAAACTATAAACATGGAGTTTGAGTCTTTAGAGAAGACAGCTCACTTTCGGGAGTATTATCACTCAATAAAGGGGTTTGGAATTGGACTTTGTGATTATATCTGGTCAACATTAGCAGGTGCGATGGTGGTTCAGGTTTTACTTGGAATAGAACCAACAGAAATGGGCGTTCAAGTAATGCCGTCTTTACCTGAGCAATGGAGTAATGCAAGTATCCGCAATCTTCATATTAGAAATCATGTAATTTCAGTATCGGTTATGAAATGCAGGGAAAATCAAAAAGCAGGATGTTTAATCAATGGTAAACCTTTCTCCTCATCTGAACGTGGGGTTATGATACCTTGGGGTTCAATGCCAGAGAATGCAAAGATCGAAATTATTCAAGAATTTGCCAACCAGGATATGCCCTCTGCACCGGAGTGGACATCTTTTATAAAAGACAGAGAAGCTCCTATTCACTCTTGGGTTTGGTTGGGCAGGAGTTACTATCCAAATTCGGGCAACGATATAAAATAAAAACATTTTAAACTTTTTAACAAGATATCTTTTTTATTATTCTGGAGTTCAAGTAACCTACTGTTAAGTCAGAGTTATTTAGCCAGGTTGTTGGATGGAGGAAAATGAAATGGAAAAATTAAATATAGGATTAGTTGGTACCTACCAGCTTAATTTCGATGGTGATAAGCAAGGGGAGATCAATCGGGCGATAAAAGAGTTAGCCAAACTTGCAGATGAAAAAGAATTTAACTTTTTTCCAATCACAGAAGGTGTAGTAACAAATGAAGATGCCGAGAAAGCTTGCAGGGAATTAAATAGCAATAATGTGGACTTCGCTCTTATATTAAATGCAAGTTTTTCTGCAGGCGAAATTATTCCTATTCTCAGTAGAGTAAAAGGTCGCATAGGTTTATGGGCTGTACCAGAGCCAAATAAAAGCGGTAATTTGCTGCTCAATTCCTTTTGCGGGATGAATATGTATGGAAGTATTATAGGGGAATATCTTATGCTGAATAATATTCTCTTCAAATGGTTTTATGGTCATGCTTGTGACGAGTTGTTTGTATCAAGGATAGAAGTAACTATTAAGGCTTTGCAGGTTATCAAAAATATTGCCAGTGCAAAAGTGGCCCTAGTAGGGGGAATTGCGCCTGGGTTTAATGACTTTTATTTTGATGAAAGAATAATTAAGAAACGTTTTGGTACAGATGTTTTCAGGTTGCATGAGATCTCGGAAGTATTAGATAGAGCCAAGAGTGCTTCTAAAGATGAAGTATCCAAGGTAATGGATGGAATGAAATCTGATGCTGTGGCATGTTGTGTGGAAAATATCGAGCTGGAGAAAGCTGCTCGGGTTTATATTGCGCTGGAGAGGATGGCTCACGAAAATGGGTATCAGGCTTTAGCAGTAAGTTGCTGGCCTAAATTTTGGGATGAATATAATATTGCGGTATGCTCAGTTCTTAGCTACCTAAACCAAAATAATATTGTGGCTGCCTGCGAAGGTGATATTTCTGGGGCTATTGCAATGCTATTACTCAATTACTTAGGTTCTGGAAATAGCATGCTTATGGATTTATCTGGTTTTGATGAAGCGGATCAGACTGTCTTAATGTGGCATTGTGGTCCTGCTCCATCAAGTTTTGCAGATGATAAAGGCATGCGATTATGTCCTCACCCAATTACCAAAATTAAGTGTCCTGATCAAACGGTGCGACATCTTGGTGTGGTAGGAGAACAGATTTTTCGCCAACAGGAAATATCTATTCTCCGGATTGTAAGAGATTTTAATGAGATGCTTATTTTGACTGGAGAATTTCTAAAAACTAATAAAGATGGGTTTGTTGGAAGTCGGGGTTGGTTAGGAAAGATAGAGATGCTGGGTAAAGAAATCTCGGTACGCGACCTGATTAATACTATAATGGTGCAGCGATTACCTCATCACTACCCGATAATTGCAGGAAAACATCTTGACGATTTGTTGGAGATTGGAGCATGGCTAGGTATTAAGCCTGTAGAACAAGTACCGTATAAGAACTATATTCAAAATTCAATTTGAAAAAGGAAATAAAAAAGTCTGTTTAATTTTAGTGGAGGTTAGAAAGTTTGGGCATGGAGGAAGTTAAATTGCAACGAGATTTAGAAGAAAAAGCTAGACTCATACGTAAGGATATTGTTGAAATGATGTGGTATGGTCAAGGTGGGCATGTTGGTGGTACTTTATCTATTGTAGATATACTGACTGTACTTTATTTTCATGTTCTTCATATTGACCCGAAAAAACCGAGTTGGGATGATAGAGACAGAGTAATCTTATCTAAAGGTCATGCTGCTGCAGCCTTATACGCAATCTTAGCAACAAAGGGATATTTTCCAAGAAAGAGATTATTTGATTCATTTAGAATTTGCATAGATGGCATACTTCAAGAGCATCCTGATATGCGAAAGATTCCTGGGATTGATATGTCGAGTGGTTCTTTAGGTATGGGACTTTCAGTAGGAATTGGTATGGCTTTTGGGCGAAAACTCATGAAAAAAGATTTTCACATTTACGTTATTTTGGGTGATGGTGAAATACAGGAAGGGCAAGTATGGGAAGCTGCCATGGCTGCAGGGCATTACCGTTTAAATGAGATCACTGCGATATTAGATTATAACAGACTGCAGGTAAACGGCTTTGTTGATGATATATTAAAAATTAGACCAGTACGAGCTAAATGGGAAGCTTTTAACTGGAATGTAGAAGAGATAGATGGGCATAATATAACGGAGATTATTGCTGCTCTGGACAGAGTGGAGAAAGTTAAGGATAAACCTTCGATAATAATAGCTCATACGACTAAGGGAAAGGGAGTTTCATTTATTGAAAATAAAATCGAGTGGCATTCAAAGGATTTGACTAATGAACAGAAGGAAAAAGCAATAAAGGAGCTGGGGTTTTAAAGTGAATAATCATTTAAAGAGTAAATCAAAAATTAAATATTCAATGCGGGATGCTTTTGGTAAAGCATTAGTCAAAGCAGGCAAGTCAATTAAGAAGATTGTTGTACTTGATGCAGATGTAGCACACCCTACCCGGGCTCATTATTTTAAGGAGGAATTTCCTGATCGTTTTTTCCAGATAGGTGTTGCTGAATCTAATATGATTTGTATTGCGGCTGGTCTTGCTACCTTAGGATTTGTACCTTTTGCCGTGTCTTTTGCAGCTTTTGCAAGCAGACGTGCATATGACCAGGTGAATATGGCTGTTGCTTACCCATGCCTGAATGTAAAGATAGTGGGGGCTTATGCAGGACTGAGCTCATATAGCACTGGTGCATCCCATCAGTCAGTGAACGATATAGCGATTATGCGGGCCATACCTAACATGATAGTTGTAGAACCAGCAGATGCTATACAGCTTGAAAAATTACTGTTAGATATCTCTCTACATAAAGGACCTTGTTATTTCAGGATTATGAGGGATGATGTTCCATCAATATTTTCAAATGATCAGAAATTTTCGCTTGGCAAGGGGATAGTTTTAAAAGACGGGGAAGACATAACTTTAATAGGGTTAGGGACTATGGCAGTTTCTTGTCTTGATGCTGCTTCAGTTTTACAAAGAAAAGGGATTAATGCAAGGGTTATAAGTATCCATACCGTAAAACCCATTGATAAGGAATTAATACTAAAAGCAGCCAAAGAAACCAAAGCAATTGTGACAGTTGAAAACCACAGTATTATAGGGGGATTGGGCAGCGCTGTAGCAGATTTATTAGTCAACAACGATCCAGTTCGAATGAGTATGGTGGGAATAAAAGATTTATTTGGCAGATGTGGGATGCCCGAAGATTTATTAGAAAGATATGAATTGACTTCTTCAAATATAGTAGAAAATGCCATTGCAGTTTGTCAAGTTAATAAAAGGAGTTGCAGATAATAATGCTCAGAGCGAATTTAATAGGACCAGAGCATATTGAACTGGAGAATATTAAAAGGCTTATACCTAAAAAGGGTGAAGTGCTAATAGAAGTTAGGGCTGCAGGAATATGTGGTTCAGATGTTCATGCTTACCATGGCAATCATCCTTTTATAAAGTTTCCCATGGTTCTAGGACATGAATTCTCGGGGAAGGTAATTGAACTTGGTGAGGGATCAGCAGGAGTCAAAAAAGGAGATAGAGTCGCTCTATTTCCTTCGGTAACATGCGGGCATTGCTATAACTGTAAGAATAAAAAAAGTCATATTTGTGCTAACTTAAGAGTAATAGGTTGTGTAGGATTTGATGGTGGTTTTGCTGAATATACAACAGTTCCTGTTAATAATATTATCCCGATATCCGATAGTATGAGTTATAAAGAAGCTGCTCTTATTGAACCATTATCAGTAGCTGTTCATACAGTAAAAAGATCAGGTTTAACTCAAGGTGATAGAGTAGTGATTTTTGGTAGTGGACCAATCGGGTTATTTGTTCTTGCAGTAGCGAAAACCTATGGAGCTGGCGAGATTATTATGACAGATCTTTATGATAATCGTTTAAAAATGGCAAAGGAATTTGGAGCAGATCATATTGTAAATACTTCAAGACATGATCTTATAAGATATATTCAGGAGAGATTTAACCCAGATTATATAGATCTGATTTTTGACTGTGTGTGTAATAAAGAAACTATGAATCAAGCTATTGAAATTGCCAGAAAGGGTACGAAGATTATGATTGTTGGTCTGCCTTCTGCTGAAGTTTCCACCAAATTACATCTAGTACAGGATCATGAATTGGAATTAATTGGTAATTTGATGTACTCCAAGGATGATTTTCTTGAGGCAAGAAACTTGATAGAAACAAAGAAAATCCAAATCATTCCGCTTATTACTCATTCATTTAAACTGAAAGAAATAGCACATGCATTTGAGGTGGCAGATAAGAATAAGGCAGAGACCTTAAAAGTTATTATTGAAGGGATAGAATAATGAATGAAAACCAATCAAATATTAAAAAAGGGCAATTGATTAGTCTGAAATCTTCCATATCTTTGTTCTCGGCAGACTTGCTAAATTTGGAAAGAAATATAAAAAAAGTTGAGGAGTTTGCAGATTATTTTCATATTGATATTGCTGATGGGCGCTTTATGTCAACTTTTCTTTTCTTCCCTAATTTAGTTAAAGCTGTTAAAGAAATCACAAATGTGCCGTTAGACGTGCATCTTGCAATAGAAAATCCTGAAAGATATATTGATAATTTTGCAGAAGCAGGTGCCGATATTATCAGTTTCTACATCGAAGCAACAAAAAATCCTTCTGAATCCATAAGTAAAATCAAAAGCCATGGAATCAAAGCAGGTATTGCAATTAAACCAGAAACCCCTGTTTCATATATAGCTTCGAGTATTGAAGAAATTGATATGATAATTGTTCTGATGATAGATATTAATGCCAAGGGAAGCAGGGAAGTTGTTCCTTTAATCTATAGTAAGATAAGAGAGATAACGGCTTTAATCAAAGAGACTGGACGTCAAATTGATATAGAAGCTGATGGTGTAGTAAGACAGGATACCGTGCCAAAGTTGGCAGAAGCTGGAGCAACGGTTGTGGTTGCAGGATCATTGATCTTCAAAAATGATCCTGCTGAGATATCTTCATGGTTGCATAGTTTTAAAATAAAGGGGGAATAAAAGAAATGATATTTGAGGAAAAAAAGTACAAGCTTGTTTCACCGGAAAAAGCGGTAAAGCGTATAACAAGTACTGGCTGTTTACAGAAGATATATATTAATGGTAATAAAATAACATGTGGCACTTTTATCATCCCGCCAAATACTAGGTTGGGAAGGATCTCGGCACATGGATCAGATGAAACACTGTATGTCTTGCGAGGTTTGTGTAAAATAGAATTACCTCGTCTGAAAGAAATCATTGAAGTTAAAAAAGAGGAATTATTTTATATTCCAGCAGGAATGATTCATGCTCCGTTTAATGATGGAGTCGAAGAAGTGGAGGTTTTTTGGTCCTGCGCTCCGGATTGGCCTTGAGTAAAAGATAATGAATTTTATGAAAAAATAAATAAAAAAAGGTAATTGGTCTATGAATTTGGTATCTGCTAATTTAGAGAATAAATATGTTGTCGGGATTGATATCGGTAAAACAAATGTTGTGAGTGCCCTGGTTGGTTATACAGGAAAAGTTTTGGCACAGGACAGCAGAAAAATTGCTGCAGATAAAAGTAATGATTCGATAATTAAAAACATCAAAGAGAACCTTAAGAAAGTTATAGCGGCTGCACCTGATAATAAAATAGAGGCAATAGGTATTGGCTGTGCAGGACCTCTGGATTTCAATGCTGGGAAAATAGTTTCGTGGTTTGGGTTTCCTTATTGGAGAGATATCCCGATTAAAGACATTATAGCAAAAGAATTTGGAATAAAAGTTTTTTTAGATAATGATTCCAATTCAGCAGCTCGAGGTGAAGGATGGATTGGAGCTGGCTCAAATACTAGGAATTTTGTATGTTTAACTCTTGGGACTGGAGTCGGTGGAAGTATTGTTATTGATAATCATGTATTTCGCGGAATAAATGGTATGGCTGGTTATGCAGGCCATATGGTAATTGTTGCAGGGGGACTTCGATGTCTTTGTGGAAATAGCGGGTGTCTTGAGGCATATGTTTCAGCTACAGCTATTGTTGAGCGGACAAAACAGGCTATCAAAAATGGTGGAAAAAGTATGTTAAGCAAAATGATAGATTTAAACTCCGATGAAAGTGAATTGACCGCATTACATGTTTCCCAGGCAGCAAAAAGTGGAGACAAGTTAGCTGGTCAAATTATTAAAGATACTGGATATTATTTAGGCATCGGGATTGTCAACTTAGTATGTCTTTTAGACCCGGAGGCTATAATACTAACCGGAGGCGTCAGTGCTGACGGTGAGCTCATTTTAAAACCTGCGGAGAAAGAATTACAAAAAAGGCTCTGTTTGTTAAACCCAAATAAATTACCTTCTATTAAAATAGGGAAATTGGGTAATATGAGTGGCGCCGTAGGTGCGGCAAAACTGGCATGGGAAGAAATAGATAAATAATATTATAAAGTTGGGAGTTGAAAGCTTAAAATCATAATCTAATTACTATAGAAGGCGGGTTTGTCAATTGTATAAAAAGCAAAACAGAATAAAGAATTTAATAAAAAAAGATAAGACGGCTTTTGGAAGCTTTATCTCAATTCCTTCCGTAGAGGTTGTAGAGATATTAGGTCATGTAGGCTTTGATTTTGTTGTTATCGATGATGAACACGGATGTTTTGGTAGAGAAAGTATTCGAAATCTTATTTTAGCTGCCAGGAGTGTGGGAATAGATTGCCTGGTTAGAATACCCGAAAATAACAGCACTTTGATTTCTCAAACGCTGGATGATGGAGCCGATGGAATAATTATTTCACATATAGAGACAGCAGAAGAAGCTGTAAAGATGGTACAAGCAGCAAAATATTATCCTCAAGGAACTCGTAGTATAGCTCAAACCAATCGAGCAACTAGTTATAAAATAGTAGATCAGAGTGAATATATATGCTTAGCTAATGCGGAGACTATCGTAGTTGTATTAATTGAAAGTCAAACGGGTATGAACAATCTTGAAAAAATCTTAAAAGTTTCAGGGTTAGATGCTGTTCTTTTAGGGCAAAGAGATTTAGCCCAATCTCTAGGACTTGCAGATGATATTCAAAATCCATTAATAATTGAAAATTTTCAAAAGATGATCAAATTATCTAGAAATGCAGGTTTATCTGCTATGGTGTCAGTAAGTTTTGCAAAAGAGGCAGTACCTTTTATTGAATTGGGAGCAAGACTAATAATAATAGGTAAGGATATGCGTTTTCTTTACAGAGTTTACGAAAAAGAGCTTCAGAATACCAAAGACTATGATAGAAACAGGTGAGTTTTATGTCGACATTTTTAATAACCGTAGTTCCATATCAGGATGTTATTGATAATATCGAAAGAGAAATTAAGGCAAAAAACTATAAGGTTAAACTTGACTATTCAGATGCAAGGTGGAAAGAAGCAGATCTCTTAAAAAAAATAAAAGATATAGATGCTTTAATCGCAGATTCAGATGAAGTCACAAGCCTGGTAATAGAATCTGCAAATCAATTGAAAGTGATATCACGCTGCGGAATGGGTATTGATAATATAGATGTTGATTCTGCTACCAGAAATGGCATAGTGGTCACTAATACCCCCGGAGTTATGGCACCAGCTGTAGCAGATTTAACTTTTGCTCTGATTTTGGCTCTGGCAAGAAAAATACCTTTTGCGGATTGTGCGACTAAATCAGGAGAATGGCCAAGGATATTTGGTCAATCTGTTGCAGGTAAAACTCTTGGAGTAATCGGAGTAGGATATATTGGGAAAGAGGTAGTAAAACGTGCTATGGGATTTGGTATGCGCATCATGGGCTATGATCTTAAACATGATGAAAACTTTGCAAGACGTTATAATCTGGAATATGTCTCTTTGGATACTCTATTAATGAATTCTGATTTTGTATCAGTAAATGTATCTCTGAATCCTTCGACAAAACATATGATTGGTGAAAAACAGTTTAAGCTGATGAAAAAAACTGCACTTTTTTTCAACACTTCCAGAGGAGCAGTAGTGGACGAAAATGCACTTTGCAATGCTTTGACATCAAATTTAATTTCTGGTGCAGGAATTGATACATTTGAGTCAGAACCGCCGGTCAGTAGCCCATTACTCAAAATGAAGAATGTCATTACTACTCCACATATAGGAAGTTCCACATATGAGGCTATGAGAGATATGGCATATTTGTCTATGAGTAATGCTGTAGATGTTCTTGAAGGCAAAAAACCTCAATTTGTTGTTAATTCTGAAGTACTGAAAAAAGTTAATTTGAAGTAATGTTGCTTTATAAATTAAAGATAATATAGTATGAATTCGATTAAATATAAAACACGGTTTGTAAAACTTTCTTACGATCTATCTGTTGATACGCCTATTTTTTATAAAAATTCTCCAGTGGAGGTAAAGCGAATAAATGATAGCATTTCGACGACTCATTTATTAACAATACATAATCATTCAGGTACACATATCGACGGACCTGCACATTTTTATCCAGATGCTGATAGTATAGACCAGTTTGATATAAATGAGTTTGTATTCAAATCCTCCAGGTTAATAGATGTTCCCAAGAATCCTAATGAACTAATCCAAATATCCGATCTTCAGCAGCATGAGTCTGCTATTGATGCAGCAGACATTCTTTTTATTCGAACAGGATTTAACATTTACCGAAATCAGCCTGAATACTGGAGTAATCAAAATCCAGCGTTTTCATCAGATGTTGCTGATTATCTGCGTAAGAATTTCCCATCATTACACGCATTAGGTATGGATTTACCAGCTGCTGTTAGCCCCTCACACCTTAAGGAGGGAATTGACTTTCATCTTAAAATGCTGGAAGTCGATAGCAAAGGTCATCATATTTGGCTCATCGAGGATGTTAATCTGACAGAATATAACAAGAATATATTCAGAGTACTTGTTATTCCCCTTATTGTGAAGACAACGGACAGTGCACCTTGTGTTATTCTGGGAGAAATATGAGTAAAAAATGAGTTTATCTTTTTAAAATAAAATTTATAAAAAATTGTGTTTAAATGACATTGACAAATGGAGAAAAAGAAATGAATACACGTGAACTTTTTTTAAGGATTCTAAATTTTCAAGATGCCCCTCGTACTCTGGATTGGGAATTTGGATACTGGGGAGGAACGATAAAAAGATGGTATCAAGAGGGACTGCCTATGAAATATGGTTTGACTAAAGAGGTTACTTATGGCGAAGCTGTTGCAGGTACTTCAGGTCATTGGCCAGTAACCAGCTG
Source organism: Actinomycetota bacterium (assembly GCA_023475715.1). The sequence goes on along the minus strand of JAMCVO010000431.1, from coordinate 9,952 downwards.
GGATGAAAATTTAATTCGCGACTTGGATGTCAGCGACTTTTTCAATTTTGACTCTGGGATTGAGTTAATCCCCTTTCATTATTGGATTTATCCTAAATATGAACCCCAAATTTTAAAAGAAGATGACCAGCACAGGGAGTTAATTGATAAAGATGGTATTAAAAAAAGAATATACAAGAATGATTCTTCTATGCCGCAGTTTCTGGACTGGCCGGTTAAGAATAAGAAAGATTGGGAAATAGTAAGAGAGGAAAGATTCAGATATAATTTTGAGGAAAGACTAAAGGGAGATATTCAGGAGCTAAAGATTAAATATTCAAATAGACAATTTCCATTAGGTTTATTCTGCGGGCCTGTGGGATTTTTTGGTTCTTTAAGGTTTTTAATGGGAGATGTTAATCTGTTTTTTGCTTATTATGACCAGCCTGCTCTTTTAAAAGAAATTATAAATTTTCTTGTTGATTTCTGGCTTGATCTTTCATCTGAAATCATGAAGCATTTTGAAGTGGATGTGGTCTTCTTCTGGGAGGACATGTCTGGTAAAAACGGCTCTTTGATCAGCCCTTCGCTATTCAGGGAATTTATGATGCCGCCCTATAAAAAAATCATAAGCGCGTTAAAGAGCAGGGGAATGAATCATTTTATGGTTGATACGGATGGTAATGTAGCTGAACTCATACCACTTTTTTTAGAATGTGGAATGACCGGAATGTATCCATTCGAGGTTCAGGCAGGCAATGATATTTTTAAGATTAGAAAGAAATATCCTAAACTACAAATAATGGGAGGACTTGATAAGAACACTTTATCCAAAGATAGGGAAAATATTGTCAGAGAACTTAATAATCTTGAAGAATTAATTCAATTTGGGGGCTATATTCCCTTTGCCGATCATTTTATTCCACCTAATGTAAGTTGGGAGAATTTTAAGATTTATAGAAAAGAACTTAAAAGTAAAATCACCGGAACCCCAATATTAGTTAATAAATGAGACTGTAAATAATTGGTCTTGTTGCTTAAGACTACTTTACTTATATTGCCTCACTAATTAGCCTTTCTATAATTTGTAACCTTATCATTTCTTTTTTTATCATGTGATATTGTTTTATCCTTTTCATAATACTGAAAAAAACTAATTTGATAGCATTACAGTAAATAATAATTTTTTTAAAAAAATATTGACTTAAATTTAACTTATGTTAACATGTTAACATATAAAACAGTTAAAAATATATCATGAATATTAATTTAAAAAAAGTAATGGTAAATAAAGATTTGAACAAAAAAAAATTACTAAGTTTATATGAAGTAATGATAAAAATTCGTTATTTCGAAGAAAAAATCCTTGACCTGTTTCTTCAAGGAAAATTACCAGGGACTCTTCATTTATATAATGGGCAGGAAGCTATATCAGCTGGTGTTTGTTCTAATTTAAGAAATGATGATTATATAATTGGTACTCATAGACCTCATGGATGTTGTATTGCTAAAGGAGTTTCGATAAATAGTATAATGGCTGAAATTTTTGGTAAAAAAACTGGATGCTGTAAAGGGAAAGGCGGTTCCATGCATATTGGTGATATTAATGTCGGTGCAGTTACATCAATAGCAATTGTAGGCGCTGGTATTCCTATTGCATGTGGTTTGGGTTTAGCTTGTAAACTTAAAGGAAATGATAATGTAACTGTTACATTTTTTGGAGACGGAGCGTCAAATGAAGGAGCTTTTCATGAAGCATTAAATTTAGCAGCCATTAAAAATCTTCCAGTTATTTTTGTTTGCGAAAATAATCTTTATGGTTATTCAACACACATTTCGAAAGCAATGAAAATTAAAAATATTTCTCAGAGAGCTTCTTCTTATGGTATACAAGGATTTACTGTGAACGGAAATGACGTGATTGCTGTTTACGAATCTGCGAAAGAAGCAATAGATAGAGCAAGAAAAGGTAACGGTCCGACTCTATTAGAGTATAAGACCTATCGTATTTTGGGACATTCAAGAAGTGATCCAGGAAAATATAGGTCTGCTGAGGAAGTAAAAATGTGGATATCCAGGGATCCTATAAAACTTTATCGCTCTCAATTACTAATGGATAATATTTTTGAATCAATGGAAATCGATATTATTGAAAAAAAGGTTAAAAAAGAAATTGACGAAGCTGTATTATTCGCTGAAATTAGTCCAAACCCATCACCTATAGATTTGTATGAGCATGTTTATTATGAGACGGAAGGAAAAAATTGAGTGAGTAGTAAAACGATAGTTGAAGCAGTTAGAGAATCTATTAGAGAAGAAATGAGAAAAGACAAAAAAGTAATTTGTATTGGTGAAGATATCGGAATAGAAGGTGGTACTGGTGGATCACAGGGTATCTATCTTAGTTTAGTGGAAGAATTTGGACATGAAAGAATTATAGATACACCTATTTCTGAAATTGCCATTGCAGGATGCGGAATTGGAGCTGCAATTGCTGATATGAAAGTAATTGTAGATTTACAATATGGAGATTTTATTTTCTGTATGATGGACCAAATAGTAAATGAGGCAGCCAAAATAACCTATATGTCTGGAGGTAAAGTAAAGATGCCTTTAACAATATTGGCTCCAGTTGGAGCTAGTGGGCGAGGAGCACAGCATGGACAAAGTCCTGAAGGGTTTTTTATTCATGTTCCAGGATTGCAAGTTGCGGTTCCTTCAAATCCATATGATGCAAAAGGATTGATGAAGACAGCAATTAGATCAGAATATCCTACAATTATTTTCCTTCATAAATTGCTATGCGGTGCTAAGGGTGCCAGAAAAGAAGAAGGTGCAAAATCTATTGAACAAGGAATTCCAGAGTTTGAATATTTAATACCTTTTGGTAAAGCAATAATTAAAAGAGAAGGTAAAGATGTAACTATTTTAGCAAAATTATTAATGGTTTTTAAAGCAATTGAAGCAGCTGAAGTTCTAAAGAAAGAAGGAATTGATTTGGAAATTATTGATCCACGTACCCTAGTGCCGTTAGATGAAGATTTAATAATAAAGTCGATTAAAAAAACTGGAAGATTGGTAGTAGTTGATGAAGATAATGGTAGAGGTAGTTGGGCCTCAGAAGTTTCTGCTGTTTTAGGAGAAAAGGCATTTGACTACTTAGATGCACCAATAAAGAGAGTAACTGCTCCAAACACACCAGTTCCAAATTCACCTATTCTTGAAAATGAATATGTGCCTTCAGTTGATAAGATTATTAAAGCTATTAAAGAAATATTATGAATTATAAGGAGATAAAATAATGGCATTAGTTAATATGAGAGAAATATTGTTAGATGCAAAACTAAATAATTATGCAGTTGGTGGTTTTGATTGTTGGAATCTTGAATCAATAAGGGCAGTAGCAGAAGCAGCGGAAGAGAGCAGATCTCCAGCTATAATATTAACAGGCCCGTATGGTTTGGGTTCAGACCATATGGGAATAGAATATTTTGGCAAAATAGCAAGAATTGCTGCTGAAAAATCTTCTGTTCCTATAGCTATTTTGCTAAATGAAGCAAATGGATTTTCATTAATAATTGAGGCAATAAGAAGTGGTTTTACATCAGTTATGTTAGAAACATCACATTTATCATTTGAAGATAATATAAAAATAACAAGTAATGTTGTAGAAATTGCGCATAGTGTTAATGTTTCGGTAGAGTCACAATTAGGCATAATGCCACTAAGAGAAGAAATTCCCTCATTAGGAAAAATGGCTAGTATATTTACTAATCCTGAAGAAGCAAAAAATTTTGTTGATATCACAGGTATTGATGCATTGGCTATATCTTTTGGGAATGTTCATCTAGGTGAAAGTGAGGAATATTTAAATTTTAATTTGTTGAATGAGGTTAGAAATATAATAAATATTCCTTTAGTTGTTCATGGTGGTAGCGGCTTTCCTAAGAAGTACATAAAGGATGTTATTAACAAAGGTGTAAATAAATTTAATATAGGATATATACTAAGACAAAAATTTTTGGAAGGTATTGAAAAAAGCATTATCCAAAAACAAGAAGGTGATTCTATATATTCATATGTTTTTATAGAAAAAATATTAGAGAAAGCTAAAAATAATATGAAAAAAGAGGTAACTTCTTGGATTAATTTATTGGGGAGCAAAGGAAGAGTGTAGATCTCAGAAAAATTTTATATAAAAATTTCAAAAAATAAATGAAAAATTAGAGTTTAGTTTTAAAAAATTATTATTATGTTTAATATGCTTATAATAAATAGGATTGGAAAAAAATGTTTGAAGAAGAAGATTTAATATTAAAAATATGCAATCTTCATTTTGTTAACCATCTGAATCACGTCGAAATAGCTAATCAATTAAAGTTATCACGTTTTCAGGTCGGACGTTTTATCAGAAAAGCTATCGATGAAAACATGATCACCATAAAGATAAACGAACCGATCAAGAAAGATGCCGTCGTAGAAAGAAACCTGAAAAGGTAGTTGTTCCAGCAATGGCTGTTAAGGTTATTGGGTCTTTTTCATTTATTGGCTATAAAATGCAAGCAGCACAACTTGGAACAAAAGCAGTTATAACTGCAGTAGAAAAAGCAATTTCAGGGGCTTAGAGATTGTCCAACATTTTATTGTTAACACTACATGAACACATATTTTTAGAAGATAAAGAAGGTGAATTATTTATCAGGAACTAATTATATTTTTGATATTTAAAAAATTTCTATGTCAAACAATAATTGTAAATGGTGAAAGGTTGTATTATCATTAACTTATTATAACATGAAAATTTTAGGAGTTTAAATATGCAAGAAGGAATTATAGATAAAGAAATTCCTATTTCATTTTACTATCAAATACAAAAAGATATAAAAACCAGAATTGAAAAAGGGGAATGGAAACCAAATGAATTCATTCCACCAGAAAATGAATTAAGTAAATTATATGATGTAAGCAGAGTAACTATTAGACAGGCCCTTAAGAATTTAGCAAGAGAAAAAATATTAATTACAATTAAAGGTAAGGGTAGCAAAGTAGCAGAACCAAAAATTCTTTTCTCCGAACCTTTATATAGAGCAATTGGTCACTATGATGAATTGGTTAATAAAAATTTTAAGGTTGAAAATAAAATAATAGATTTTAGACATTGTAAACCTACAAAATCAATCGAAAAAGAATTAAATATTAATAAAAATGATAAAATACTTTATTTTTCCAGATTAAGAAATATTAATGATAAACCATCCTTTCTAAGTTTTTCTTATCTTCCATTTAATAAATTTAAAGATTTACAGAAGGAAGATCTGGAAAAGGGGTCTTTTTTTGAAATACTTAAGACAAAGTACAAAATCAGATTTGGTAAATTAAAAAGAACTATTGAATCAGCTATATTGGAGAAAGAATACGCTAATTATTTTAATCTTAGAGTAGGTTTCCCTATTTTTATTTGGGAAGAATGGTTGAGTGATGAAAACAATTCAATAGTTGAATACTCAATAACAAGAGCTAGATCAGACATTATAAAAATTGAATTTACAGTTTCAACTAATAAAGAGATTGATTTAGAAACTGGAATTAAAAGCTAAATAACTGGTAAAAAGCATTTATAAATTAAATTTTATATTATTATAAAGTATAGTGACTAAATATAAAAAATATAGTAGTAGGTAACGATGTACTTTGTTAAATCATGCAATTATGCCTTCGTAGAGAGCTATTGATAATACCACAGCATATTAATTTACAGCAAAGTAATTAAAAATTATTTAATAGAATTTTCAAATTAATAAGGAATTAATATGAGCATTATTGGAATTGATATTGGTCAGAGCGTAGCAAAAGGTTTAGTTTTTAATGAAGAAGGCAAAGTTATAGCAGATTCTTTTGTCGAGTATGATGTACGATTATTTCCCCTGATTGCACTGGAATTAGAATCATTGTCAATAAAACAAAAACTTTTTGAATTATTAAAAGAACTAAATTTTAAAACAAAAAAAGATCCTGTTTCTGCAATATCAGTTTCAACATTTGGGGAAAGTTTCGTTCCAATAGATAAGTATGGAAATATACTTTTTAATATTATTTGTCCAGGAGATACAAGGAGTAAGACTGAGTTAAAAAAAATATTAGAATTATTTGATAAAGATTATATTTATAAAATTACTGGACTTGTACCTTCTTATTTGTATTCCTTAAGTAAAATAATATGGATAAAAGAACAATTCCCTAGAATATTTAAGAGAACTTATAAGTTTTTATTAATGGAGGATTTATTCTATAAATTACTTGGTATAGAAAAAACAAGTATCAGTTATTCTCTATCGACAAGAACAATGTTTTTTGATCTTAGAAACAAAAAGTGGTCTGAAGAAATCTTGGACAAATTAGGTATTGATAAAGACAAGTTTTCAATTCCAGTGCAATCAGGGGAAATAATCGGCAAAGTCTCTAGTGAAGTAAAAAAGGAGCTTGGATTTTTAAAAGATGTTATTATTGTTGTTGGAGGTCATGACCAAACATGTGCAGCACTTGGTGCAGGTGCTATCCTAAAGGGCTCAGCATTAAATGGCGTGGGTACTACAGAATGCATTGCACCTGTATTTGATAAAGTAATATTAAACAAACAGATGATGCAAAATAATTTTAATTGTGAGCATCATATCCTCAAAGACCTTTTTGTTACCTTTGCGTTTAATTTAACTGCTGGGAGTATTATAAAATGGTATAAAAATACTGTTGGCTTTATAGAGTCATATAATGCTAATAAGGCTAGTGTCAATTTTTATAAGTATGTCTATAGTAAATTAGATTTTGTACCATCGAGTTTATATCTTTTACCCTATTTTGGTCCCTCTGCGACACCATTTTTTAATGAAAAATCATTGGGAGCCATTTTAGGTTTATCAACTAATACAACTGCCAGTGATATTTTAAAAGCTATTGTTGAAGGCCTTGTATTTGAAATGAAGCTTAATGTAGATCTACTTAAAAAATGTGGAATTAAAATTAGAGAGCTAAGGGCTACAGGTGGAGGTTCAAGATCTGACTATTGGATGCAATTAAAATCCAATATCTTGGGCATACCCATTTATAGGATGAAAGTTTATGAAGCAGGATGCCTAGGAGCAATGATGTTGGCAGCTGTTTCTACTTCGATTTATAAAAACTGTATAGAAGCAATATCAAAAAATGTTAAGTTTGATAAAGAATTTTATCCATTAAAAACCAATTTAAACTTGTATTTACATAAATATGAAAAATATAAAAATTTTTATAGTATTGTAAATTCATTTATTAATTAATTACATTTATTTTTTTTGTTTAAACTAAGTACTTCCTCTGCAGCTGTAGAATCGGTTACTAAAATTTTTATTGAGTTACTCCTTAATAAGCCAAGTATAGCTCTTGCTTTTGCTGAACCACCAGCCACTGCGATTGTATAGGGAATTCTGCTGATTGTCTCTATAGATATTGCAATCAGTCTATCTTCAATGTCAGAATGAATAAAATTTCCATTTATATCAAAAAAATGAGCAACCAGGTTTCCAACTGCTCCCAGATTTTTTAAATATTCGCATTCTTCTAATGATATGTTGCCGGATTCTATCAAACCTTTATTGGGAACAGGGTAAAGACTTCCGACCCCCATGATGGCAATATTCATTTTATCAAAAAAGGAAAAAATATTCTTAATGTTGCTGTCATTCATAAGGGTTGAACAGGTCTCCTTACAGTCTACTACCATAGGAGCATTTAAAAGGTGTGGATTTGTACTCAGTTTCGTGGCAAGTTTTATAGCTGATTCACGGCAGTCCATATCCATAATAGCATTTTTAGTACCTCCGCCGATTTGCACCACTTCAACTTTTCTGTTAGATATCTGAGGCAGCGCGTTGATGACCTCTCTTACCGTTGAACCCCAGGGAGCACCAATTATATCACCCTGCTTTATGATGTTTTTTAAGTAATTGGCAGCAACAACTCCTATCTTTTCTTTCATTTCATGCTCTTGTAAACCAATATTTTTTACAACCATTGCCGTAGTGATAGCAAATTCTTTTTCAAGATACCTTTCCAGAGTGGCATCCGTATTAACTGGTTCGTTAATTTTTATCGTAACTATGCCGTCATCAAATGCTTTTCTGATAAGGCGTCCGATCTGAAAACGGGATAGCTTTAATTGACTGGCAATTTCAACATGACTTAAATGGTTAATAAAATGGAGCTTGCAAATTTTTAATATCAGATCTTCTTTTTCACTCATTTTCCCTCAGTTCTACTTGTTTATTATAAGTATATTAAAAAATATTTGACAGAAATAAAAGTAAATTCTATAATATGTAACATTATAGCTTAATATGCTCTAAAGAGCAAACTAATTTATTAATTATTTAACTAATATTGCAGTTATTACACAGACTAGATAAAAGATCTTATATTATTATGTATAAAAGAAGTGAGGTGATCGTATTGAAATAAATTTATTTATTAAATATTAAGATTTAAAAGTATAAAAATTAGAAAGAATGGAGGATTAATGAAAAAAACATTAATATGGGTAGTAGTTCTAGTTATAGTAGTTTCGATGGCTTTTATAGGATTTGGTTGTAAGAAATCAACCACAACAGAAACAACTGCAGCAGAATCAACTACCACAGAAACAACTGTAGCAGAATCAACTAAAACAGCTTCGGCTGAACCAATAACAATCAGGTTCTCATATTGGCAAGATCCACTAAAGACATTTGATAAATTAGCTGCCCAATTTGAAAAAGATCATCCGAATGTAAAAGTTTCACTAGAGGTAGTTCCAGGTGATACATATAATGACAAGTTACTCGTACAACTTTCATCAGGGACAGCACCAGACGTAATAACGATTGCACCTCAATATTGGCCAGATTATGTAGAAGCAGGTCTTCTTGAAAACCTTGAACCATATATAGCTAAAGATGAAATGTTTAAAGATGGTGATCCTATTATTCCTCAGTTATGGAAGACATCAACTTTTGAGGGCAATAGATATGGAATCCCAGGATATTTCGCAACCCAAGTTTTGTATTACAACAAAGATCTATTTAAGCAAGCAGGTCTTCCTACCCCAAGTGAATTAGTCGATAAAGGCGAATGGACATGGGATAAGATGGTAGAGCTAGCCAGTCAACTGACTAAGAAAGGCAATGATGGAGTTGTTACTCAATATGGTTTTCGAATGATGTTTTGGTGGTGGGGTTCATACCTACCAGATCTTTGGATGAACGATGGAGATTTACTAGGTGAACTTAAAGGAAGCGACTGGTCGAAAAGTACAATAGATTCTTCTGCAGCTCAAGATGTTTTCGCATCATATCTTAGTCTCATCGATAAGAAAATCGCACCAGATCCTCTAACTCTTCAAAAGGGGGAGGAGCCACTTGGTTTTGAAACTGGCAAAATTGCAATGTCTTGGGATGGTGACTGGTGGATGGGATCTTATGCTAAACAAGAGGGACTCAATTGGGATGTTGCACCGTTACCAAGTCGAAAGACTCAGAAAACAGTGCTCTATACTGACAGTTATAACATAAATAAAGCTTCAAAGAATAAGGATATGGCATGGGAGTTTCTCAAATTAGTTGCATTGTCTCAGGATTCACAGATAGAAATTGGAAATGAAGGACTTCGACCACCATCAATTAAAGCCTTGATTACTGATCCGGAACTAAGTAAGAAGTGGATAAATCCTGAAATCTATCCGGAACACTATGCTTCGGTGATAAAGTTAGCTGTGGAGAATTCCATGACACCACCATATCGCACCAAGTGGGCTGCAATTGAAACTGAAGCACTTACGCCAATCTTGCAAAAGATATTTCTTAAAGAAGCAACAGTTGAAAATGGTCTAAAGGAGATTGCAGAAAAAATTAATTCTATTTTAGCAGAACAATAGTTAAAAAATAATGATTCTTTTGCCAGAGCATCA
>JAMCVO010000223.1 GCA_023475715.1 Actinomycetota bacterium | reverse complement strand
ATAATGATATTGATATAACTTTTTTGCCAACACAGAAAATTGTTGAACTCGGAATTGTTTATGTAGCTGAAACCAGAAATTTATTCCCTGATATGACGGTAATGGAAAATCTTGAGCTTGGAGCTTACAACAGAAACGCACGCAAAAAACAAGGTTCAAGCCTGGAATATGTTTTTACTCTTTTTCCAAGGTTAAAAGAGAGGATTAGGCAATTAGCTTCAACTCTAAGCGGTGGAGAAGCCAGAATGCTTGCAATAGGACGCGGTCTTATGTCTTTAGCTAAGTTTCTTGCGATTGATGAACCATCACTTGGCCTTGCCCCTTACCTTCGTATTGAAGTTTTCAATAAGATACATGATATTAACAAAGATGGAATTACAATACTGCTTGTCGAACAGACAATTACTGAAGCCGTTAGCTTTATAGACAGAGTTTACCTTCTAGAAGATGGCAGAATTGAGTTTGAGGGTAGTCCTGGGGAAGCTTTATCAAATAATCACATTAAAAAAGCTTTTTTGGGGTTATGAAAATAAATAGAATGGAAAAAATAAATGTTAAAACAGCTGATTGAAGTTTTAATAAGTGGTATAACCCTGGGATCAGTATATGCAGTAATGGCATTGGGTTTAACAATAGTATATGGTGTATCCAGGATTTTTAACCTGGCATATGGTTCTTTTTTCACATGGGGAGCTTATCTTGCATGGTTCCTAACAGGAGTTTTACATCTTAATTATTTCCTTGTATTTCCAATAATGATTCCTACATTGTTTCTGCTTGGAGTTGGAACGGATAGGCTGCTTATATATCCGCTGCGTAAAAGACCAGATTGGCAGACTACAACTATTTTTCTTACACTTGGACTTGCTCTATTCCTTGATAATTTGGCTCTCGTTGTTTTTGGTCCTTTTATTAAATCACTTCCTCCTCTTTTTACAGGGACTTTCAAAATAAAAGAGCTGGTTATCAGTATAAATACAGTGGGGATATTTGTTATTTCAATTATTCTAATGGTATTTATTGAGCTTTTCCTGGGTAAGAACAAGATAGGCATGGCTATGAGAGCAGTTTCCCAAGACCAGACCGGTGCTAAGATTGTTGGAATTCCGATTAATAATATCTTCAGTTATGCTTTCGGGTTTTCCATTGTTCTCGTAGGTATTACCAGCGTTTTAGTCGGATCATTTTATTTTATTTCTCCTTTAGGTGGGTGGGAACCATTTATAAAAGCTTTCGTTGTGGTTGCTTTTGGAGGACTTGGAAGCACTAAGGGTGCATTAGTTGGGGCATTTATCCTTGGTATTCTCGAGGCACTGATATCATGGAAAATCGGTCCTGTCTGGGTTATCGGTTTCTGGTTTTTAATATTGCTTCTTACTTTGATTATAAGACCAAGCGGATTATTCGGAAAATGGGGTTAAAATGAAAATTAATTATTTCAACAAAATCAATAATAAAGTTTACATCGCTTTTGTTGTTTTTTTCATTCTTGGAATCCTGCCCATATTTGTTGGAAAAACCGCTTTTATTATGCATATAATGATCTACAGCCTGATATGGGCTTCTGTGGGAACAACCTGGGATCTTGCATTTGGCTATGCCGGTGTTCCGACTCTTGGCCAGCTTGGTTTTTTTGCAATTGGCGCATACACCTCCGGGATAATTACAAAAACATTTGCCATATCTCCATGGGTAGGCATTTTATTTGGTGGATTTATCGCCGGGATAGTTGGCCTTTTACTTGGAGTTCCCTGCCTGCGGTTAAAAGGTGCATATATTTCCCTTATTACTTTTGCTTTTCATCTAATCCTCCCTACACTAATCCATCAAGGGAAAGCCATCGGAACAGGTGGAGCAACAGGTTTGTATAACATACCTTCGCTGAGTATCGGCAAATATATTTTTTCATCGGGAAATAAGGTTCCATGGTTTTATGTCATGCTGGGAATGTCCATAGTAATATTTTTTGTAATTTATAAAATTATTAATTCCTCCTTTGGGCTGGCTTTTACAGCAATAAGGGATTCGGAAGACTTCGCAAAAAGTCTGGGTGTTAACATATATAAAACTAAACTTCAAGTCTTTGGGCTTTCAGCATTTTTAACCGGAATAGTGGGTGCGTTTTATGCACATTATGTCGGTATCATTTCTTCAAGAATTTTAAGTTTTGATACATTTTTATTGATATGGGTAATGATGGCAATAGGAGGAGTTGCACGCTTTCCCGGTATTTTACTGGGTGCTTTCATTATAACAATCGGAAGCGAACTTTTAAGAGGATTTGAATCATTCAGGCTTTTAATACTTGGGGCAATAGTAGTAATTGCAATAGTCCTGATGCCAGGAGGTATAATGGGACTGTTCGATACAGTTGCTTCAAAAATTCATAGGAATTCAAATTTAAATTTAAAAAAATAAAATGTAAATTTTTAAATCATGAAAAAGAGTTGAAGAAAAAATTATTTTCAAAAATTTAGTATAAATTATAATTAATAAAAAATAAAAAATTCTAAAATTGGAAAGGAGGTGAAATAATGAAAAAGTATTTTTATATTGTTTTTATGGTCATCATCATAGCTGTTATTATAACGACACTTACGATAACCGGATGTACAACAGCCTCAAAGAAACCTATTAAAGTGGGTGCTCCCCTTCCGATAACTGGTCCGTTAGCAAATGACGGTCTTTATGGAAAACAGGGTATTGAACTCGGAATAAGTGATGTAAATGCTAACGGTGGAGTTCTTGGAAGACAATTTGAAATTGATGTATTTGATATTGAATACCTGGAAGTAGAAAAAGTTATAGCAGCTGCTGATACACTGGTAAGTAGAGACAGGGTTTCTTTCTCCGTTACAGGCTATGCTGGACTTGGTCCGGATATAGAGGCATTTGGAAATTATGAGCCATTATTTTTCCATGGAGATGCTTTTACTGAAGTTACAAAACTTTTAATTGACAATCCTGGTAAATATACAAACTGTTTCAACATGATCGAAGAAGGTGGTGCATATTCACCGGTAGCCTTTGAAAACGATACTAAACTCCCTTATGAATTCCCAAATAAGGATATAGTTCTGATAGCCGGAGATTTTGGATGGAATATCGGTGTTATTGATGGTTACAGAGCAAAAGCAAAAGAAATGGGCTGGAATGTAGTTGTTGATGAAATTGTCCCATACGGAACAAGAGAATGGACCCCGATTCTGACAAAAATCAGAGGATTGAGCCAGGAACCTGCCATGATTATAATAAGCCATGAAGATTTTGGAGATCTTAAAGCATTTATGGAGCAATTCAAGCAGGATCCGACAAAATCTATAATAGACATGGGTTGGATTGTAGCTCTTCCTCCATTTGGTGAGCTTTTAGGCGCTGATGCCAACGGAATTATGGGTTGGACAGGTGCTATGGCACTGCCAAATGAAGCAGGTAATAAATGGTCTGCAAAATACAAAGAAAAATTTGGTGTAGATCCGGGCAGTCTTTCAGGTTATGTCTATGATGCAGTTTTGATGTGGGCCAATGCTGCTGAAAAAGTTGGTAATGCTGATGACCACAAGGCTATTAAAGACTATATACTGAATAATCCATATCAGGGAATAAGTGGAACATATGACTACAGAGGCAGTGCTTCCAACATGCCAAAAATTGGTGCAGATTCATTGCCAATGCCATATTATCAGGTACAAGACGGTAAATTAGTAATGGCAGCAAGTCATAATAATTTCTTACCAGATTGGCAGTTTATTCTTCCGTCATGGCTGCAGTAGAAAATCAAAAGCATGCCGATATTGAACCTGGAAGAAATTAAATAAAACTTAATAAAAAAATAGAGGAGAAGAAAATAATTTTCTCCTCTATTTTTTAAAAGATTTTTATCTGTAGTTTAATTAAATATTAATTGGATAATTGCCTGATTCCATCGCAGTTTCAAACATTGTCCTGATATTAATTGCAGGAATGTTGGCCTGTATATTATGAACTGTTGTAAAAACAAATCCTCCTCCCGGTGCAAAATCAGCAATTCTTTTTTTAACCTCCTCCCTGACTTCTTCAGGAGTTCCGAAGGGTAGAACTTTCTGTGTGTCAATTCCGCCACCCCAGAATGTAATATCCCGGCCAAACTCTTTTTTTAATTTTGCTGAATCCATATTTGCCGCAGAAACCTGAACAGGGTTCAATATGTCTATGCCCATATCAATAAAATCAGGAATAAATTCATAAATAGACCCACATGAATGAAAAAGAATCTTTACATCAGCTTTTTTTCTGATAAAATCTATCAGCCTTTTATGGTAGGGTTTTATAATTTTCCTGTAAGTTAAAGGATTGATATTTGGGCCAAACTGTCCTCCAAGATCGTCTGATATGTGAACTATTTGTATATATCCTCTTACTTCATTAAAAACAGATTCCCAATAGCCCATTTCATATTCAAGCAGTCTGTCCAATATCGAAGTTATCAGAATTTGATCACTTGCCAGAGTTTCGTATAATCTATAAAAACCTAAAAGTAATGCAGAGTGCTGCAGCATTCCCCAGATTCCATCTGACATTATTAAAGCATATTCAGTATTCTCAAAAATATTTTTAGCCTGCTTATTAAGATTTTTTGTTCTTCCTTTATTTCGGGGGTCTGGAAACTTAAATTTTTTAAATTGTTCCTGCGTAGTTTCTGCAAGTGGGTTTGAATAAAAATCATAAAAAAACCCTTTATGCGGTTTCCTATACTTTGCACCCCATTCATCAGTAAGATAACTGTAGCTCCTGTCACTCGTTATTTCCAAACTAAAATCATCAGAAAATCCTGGAAGTATTAAATAGGTATCTGCTCCAAATATTTTTAAAAGCCTTTGATCGGGGCGGACAACCTGCTGAATTATATCATACATCTCTTCTTCAAAATGTTTAAACCCCATAAGTTCCATCAGGTTTCTATGTGCAATACTGTGTATCGTGGAACAGTTTGTCCCTCCAAAGTCAACAGGAATTCTGTCAGGTTCTTTATGCGCTATCGCAGTCAGAACCCTCTCGCGTGATGTCATTTTTCTTGACAACTTTTTCACTCCCAACTTTTTATATTATTTGTTTTCCCGACACTTAAGGTCAGGTATGTTTTTGTTAACTGCTATTTTTAAGGAATTATTTTTTTGCATAATCTTTATCAGCTTTTTCAACTATTTCTGCAATTTCGCTTTTAGCATCAGCAGAAATATAGGAAACAGGATCTTCTGAAAGAATTCTGTCAACTTGCTCCTGTGCATAATCCATTACACCCTTCATCCCCTGGTTTTCCCATTCTGACGGGGTCAGCCTTCTTGCTATTTTGGGTTCCCATATCTCTGATCTAAAATATTTCATGGTATGAGGATGCATTAAAAAATTGCCCCCCGGACCGATATCTTTAATAACATCGACAGCCAGCGTGTCTTTATTTACTTTCACACCTTCAAGTACCCTTTTCACATATCCGCATATTTCATTTGAAACAACAACTGCAGCAAGACTATGAGAGAGAACGCTCTGAACCCACCCGGACACGGCACCATGAATAAGTTCTACTCCGGCAAGTGCTGCAAAAAGGGTAGACATGGATTTCTCATATCCTGCCTGAATGTCAAAAAAGTTTGACTCTGTAGAGCCAGACGTTCCTATTTGAGGCATCCCATAAAATCTGCAAATTTGTGCTGTTGCACCCTGCATCAAAGACATCTCGGGACCACCTGAAGCAAAAATACCATATTTTTGATCCATTGCGGCAGCAAAGTTATTCAGAATAAATGGAACTCCAGGATTTATCAACTGGGTAAGAGTCAATGCTCCCAGAGTTTCCGCTGTCTGCACCACAACAGTCCCTGCAAGAGTCGCTGGTGACGTTCCGCATACCTGAGGCAGTGTTCCAAATATGACTGGCATGCCAATTCTTGCTACTTCCATCAAAAGCTGAGCCCTTAAGTTATCCAGTAAAAGGGGTGTTATTCCACAGAGTTGAAATGCACAAATAGGTTTTGATTTCCATCCTGGACCACTGATTGCTTCTATCATCCTGAATATGTCCCTTGCACCTTCTACCGAATAAATCTCCAAAAATGAGGGCTTTTCATTAAATTCAAGCACCACCTGTGCATTATGTCTGTCAAGAACACTTGCATCAATTTCCTGTGGAGTTACTTCATTGTAATAAACCGAATCGTTTTCCATTTTATCCATGACTCTGCAAAAGTTCTCGAGATCCTTTTTGGTGTTTGGCCTTCTTGTTCTGGTTTGCCAGTCAAATACGTTAACAGATCCATAACCGTTCATAAAATAAACATTTCCTTCTCCCAGATTAACTCTTGAAGATTTTTTCCCATAAAGTGTCAGTTTTTTTGGCATAGTTTCAATTGCATTTAATACAATTTCTCTGGGTATTTTTGTAATTTCTTTTTTTTCATCAATTTCCGCACCGGCTTTTTTAAAAATTTCAAGCGCTTCCCTGTCTCTTACTGAAAAACCTGTTTGCTCAAGAACCTCCAAAGCGGAATCATTAATAGCTGCCACTTCGGATTCTGCAAGTAAAGTGTAAAACTTCATTTTCTTCTCCTTTAACCAGTTACTTTTATTAAAATATATACATTAATCACAATCATTTTTCCATTATTCCTCACCTTTTTCATATGGTACTGCGAGTTTTTTAGGTGCTGCAGCTTTTTTCATTACCGGACCAAATCCAACCAGAACAATAATTGTTATCACATAAGGCAACATTAAAAGCAAAGGGTATGGAATTCTACTGCCTGCAACCTGCATCTGCATCTGTAAGGCATCCACTGCAGCAAACAATATTGAACCTAAAAATACACCCACTGGATTCCATCTTCCTAGAATTACTATGCAAAGTGCTATAAAACCTCTTCCCGCTGTCATATTCTCATTAAAATTATGTAAAATAACTAGAGGAAGATATGCCCCTCCCAGTCCGGACATCGCTCCGCAAATAAGCACGGCGGTATATCTGATCCTGTAGACACTATACCCGGCCATGTCAACTGCATACGGATTCTCTCCGGTGGATCTGATCATAAGACCTAATCTGGTTTTATAAAGTAACAGATAAAATATCAGAATTAAAAGAAGCCCTATATAGAATAAACCGCTTTCATTAAAAATAATTTTTCCGATATATGGCAGATTTGTTAAATAAGGAATATTAAGAGGATTAAACCCATTGATACTAACCCCGGGTATTTTAATTGTTCTGAAAATATATGATGTAAATCCCATACTGAATAGCCAGAGCGCCATACCCGAAACAAACTGATTGGCTTTAATATTTATTGAAAAATATGCATGGACCAGACTTAAGAACATTCCGCTTAAAATACCTGCAAAAACCCCAATCCATGCATTATGTGTAAAAGCTGTTGTAAGATATGCTCCCAGAGCACCAAAAAGCATGTAACCTTCTGCTGCGACATTATAAACACCTGCCCTTTGAGAAATAGACTCACCCAGAGCTGGGACAAAAAGAGTAAAACTCATTCTGAACATGGCTGCAAAAATTAATAACATCAATTCCATTTTACCCTCTACGATTCATAATTTTTTAGTACCAATATTCAAATTCAAAATAAAAAATATCTTTCAAACTTTTTTAAATAATTTTAAAATCCTCTTTTCAATAAATTGATCCAACATTAAAGAAAGCATTATTAGAGAAACAAAGATTGTTATAACGTTTGGATCTATTCCAACAGTCATCTGTACAAGCTTGCTGCCTGTTAATAGCCCTCCAAAAAAAATACTGGCAACTATGGCTGCAAAAGGATTTAGTCTTGTTATAAACACCAGAGGAATTGCAAAAAAACCATAATGTGCAGGTGAAATAAATTCAGCCAAAAGAAAATGTACTCCTGTTACCTGAACAGTGCCGGCAAGACCTGCAATACCACCGCTTATAATCATGGTAATCACAATCATTTTATCAACTGCAATTCCACCAAAACGGGCAGTCAGTGGATTTGTCCCCGTTATTTTTAGCCTATAGCCAAACACAGTATATTGAAATATAAACCAGACTATTATTGCGATGGTTGCTCCGATTATGATTCCAATATGCATGGATGTTCTGGTTATTATCAGAGGCAATCTTGCCGAGTTTTGAATTTTTTGCGTTACTGCAATAAACGAATCCGGGTCTTGAAGAGGGAATCTTACTATGTAAGAAACCAGCCAGACACCTATAAAATTCATAAGAAGTGAGGTAATGATTTCATTTGTCTTGAATTTTGATTTTAAAATCCCCGGAATAAAACCCCAGAAGGCCCCGAAAACAAACCCCGCGGTAATTATTATTATAATATGCAGCAACTTTGAAATACCCTGTATATAAATTCCTGCAAGTGCAGCTCCGATTGCACCTACAAAAAGTTGTCCTTCGGCACCTATATTCCAAACTCCACTCTTAAAAGCTACTATATAAGCAAGGGTGCAGAATAGTAGCGGAGCTGCTTCATTTAAAGACAAACTTATTTTCTCAATGCTGCCAAAACCTCCTGTAAGAGCAATCCAGAAAACCTTCAAAACATTAAAACCTGAAAAATAAACAACTATGGAAGTAAGTGTAAATGCAATTATAAAAGCAACAATCAAGGAAATAGCTCTGCCAAGTATTATGTTTTCTTTTCCTGCACTATCCATTAATCGCCTTTGTTTCATTTTCTATGATTTTAATACCCAGCATCATTTTTTCAATTTCTCTTCTTTTGGTATTTTTCATATCAATTATTGTCATAGATCCTTCAAAAATAACTCCGATTTTATCAGATAATGCAAATATTTCGTCAAGATCGTAGGAAATAAGCAAAATTGCTTTACCGTTATTTCTTTCTTCTATTAATTTTTCTCTGACAAAATTCGTTGTTTTGATATCAAGACCTCTTGTAGGCTGCGATGCAATTATAAGTTCAGGAGAAGTGGAAAATTCCCTGGCAAGTATCAGTTTCTGCATATTTCCTCCTGAAAGATATCTCACAAGCATACTGCTTCCTGACATCTTTATCTCAAAGTCTTTTTCCATAGCTTTTGTAAATTTTAAAATCTCTGAATAATTTAAAATTGATTTATTTGAAAATGGTCTTCTATCTTCCATGCTAAGAATCAAATTAAGATATATAGGCAGATCAACCACCACGCCATTCTTATGCCTTTCCTCCGGAATATGCGCAATTCCATTTTTCCTGCGGGCTTTTGTTGAATAATTTGTAAAATCTTTGCCTTTAAAATAAATCCTGCCTTCCGTATTTTTATATAAACCTGCAATAACTTCAGCCAGCTCTCTTTGGCCATTTCCTGCTACACCTGCAACTCCGAATATTTCCCCCTCATGTATACAAAAAGAAATATCCTTTAAAACGCTAAGGCCTCTTTCATCTTTTGCATTAATATTTTTCAATTCCAGTACAGGATTGGCTTCTTTAATTTCTTTTTTATATTGCCCTGATACATCGGAACTCTTTCCGAACATTGCCTCAGTTAATTTTTCAATACTTACATCAGACACTTTTTTCTCAAAAACAACCTTGCCCGACCTTAAAGCAATTATCCTGTCGCAGTTTAAAGCTTCCTTCATCTTGTGTGTTATAAAAATTACTGACTTATTTTGTTTGGTCATAATTCTGATTATTTTAAAAAGTTCTTCTGATTCCTGTGATGTTAAAACAGCAGTTGGTTCGTCAAGTATTAATATTTCTGCACCTTGATACAGAGCTTTTAATATTTCTACTCTTTGCTGCTCACCTACTGAAAGTAATTCAACATTTGAATCAATGTTTATGCCAAAGCCGCAGCTTTCAGCCAGTTCTTTTGATTTTTCTTTTGATTTCCTCGCGTCCAGAAACGGAGTTGAGTTAATTGTTGGAATATTTCCAATGGTAATATTTTCATGCACTGTTATTGTAGGTATTAAACTGAAATGCTGTGAAACCATACCAATCTTTTTTCTAATTGCATCCCTGGGAGATCTCAAATAAACTAATTTATTCATTAAATAAATGCTGCCTTCGTCAGGCTGCCACATTCCATATAGTATATTCATCAGGGTGGTTTTACCTGCCCCGTTTTCACCAAGCAGGCATAAAATTTCTCCGCAATACAGATCAAGGTTAATTCGATTGTTTGCAATTAGATCACCAAATTTTTTGGTGATGTTTTCCATTCTTAGGACTGGTTCCATAAAGAATTTTTCCTGCTAAAATACAGTTTTTTTAATTGCAGGTAAGCCTCCAAGAGGCTTACCTGCATTCATCCCTCTGATAAATTAAGTCAAATTTATAGGTGTATCTCTTGATACAGAAAATTCTATTTACTTTTCAACAGCAAAAACAAGCTCTACTTTAATCTCGCCACTGATTATTTTCTCTTTGGCTTCTTCAACTTTAGTTACGACTTCATCAGGAACATTTGTCAACGGAGCAAGAGTATCATAACCATCTTTTAGACCAAATTTACCGCCTTCCTTTGAAATTGTTCCATCCATAAATTTCTGTAATGAAAGTTCCGCCATTTGATTATGCAAAATGAGAGCACTTGTGAGGAATAATGCTGGATCTAAATCAGACTGATCACGGTGGGCTCCGATTATCCATGTTTTTTTCTCCTGTGCTGCCTTAAGAAAACCCAGGGAGTCAAGATCATGGTTTAGTACATCTACACCTTTATCTAGAACAGCCTTAACTGTTTCATAATGTTTTTCAGCATCTCCCCATACACCGGTCCATGCATAAGAAAGCTTGATACTCGGGTCAACATAAAGTGCGCCCTGTTCCCATGCTTTCATATTTGCAACAATTGCAGGATAGTCAAAAGCAGAAACAAAGCCTATCTTTTTAGATTTGGTCATCATTGCTGTTGCGATTCCTGCAAGGAATTCGCCTTCTTCCTGTGAAACCATATATACGGTTACATTATTTGCGAGTTTCTTGTTGTCTTCCAGGCCTCCACCGCCGGTAACAAACCATGTATCAGGATATTTCGGAGCAATCTCTTCCAAGGCAGTAAACCAGGTTGAATTCGAATCAAGAAAAATTAATTTTACTCCATTCTGACACTGAAGCTCAAGATATTTATTAATATCACCAAATGGTATTGCATCGGTGAAATTTACTTCAACATTCGGATATTTGTCCTGGATATACTTTGAAGCCTCTTCCATGCTCTGGCCCCAGCTTCCATCTGTCTTCCAGGAAACTGTTCCAATTGCCATCTTTATTTTTTGTGCCGCTGTAGTTTCTGCAGCAGTTGTTTCAGCTACCGTCGTTTCCGCAGCAGTTGTTTCAGCTGCAGTAGTTTCTACAGCAGTAGTTTCTGTTACCTGCCCAGTTTTGCAGCCAATGCCAACAAAAAGCATCGATGCTGCAAAAATTACAATTAATAATAGTAACATTACTTTTTTCATTTTTTCTCCCTTTACTTTTCAATAATGTTTTTTAAAACAAAGGCAAGATAAAAAAATTTAATAAACACCTCCTTTTTTCAGCAAATATCAATTACAAATTCTTATAGTCCTTCGGGATATCTTTTTAATTTTTTAATGTGGTTCTTATCCTGCAAATATTTCAAAATAATACCGGAGCATTCTTCAGCAACTGTTTCTAAAACAGCCTTACCTATATCTTCCCTGGCAGGTGCAGGATCACCAACATATCCATGCCATTCCTCAAGTTCTTTAATTTTTTCAAACATTTCCTTATAATCAAAAACTACCGGTTTCAAGCCTCTGTAAATTGGATTTACAAGCTCCGGTTTCAGATACAGCATTGCCGATGTTTCAACGATTTCAGCATGAACAAAATGAAGTAGAGCATTTTTTTCCAATTCTGAAAATTTTCTTCCAGTTTTTTCTTCAATTTTAGTTATCAGTTCTCCGCCGAAAAATAATGGAAACCAGAGATAATTTAGTACAGGAATCACTTTCACATCATATTTACTGGTTAAATGGTCAGCAGCTTCGTTTAAAGCCCTGCAATGTTCCGGGGCACCATGAAAACTGATTATGACAAATTTATTAAATTTAAACTGTATAAATTTGCCTATGAGTTCAACTAAAACATTTGTCATGGTAGAAGGTTCAATAACAAAACTTCCTATCGTGGGAAATTTGGTTATGGAAAGATTTTCAATACCAAAAACACCAAGAGGAATATCAGGATACAATAAGATATCAATCCCAGGATTAACGGTATGCAAGCTTTCTGCTATTAGCTCTGTGACAGATCTGTTAATATAATAATCCGTACCGTATGGCAGATGATGTGCATGATATTCCAGAATCCCGACAGGAATAATTACCAGAACGTTATCCCTATTTAAACTGTCAAGCTTTAACCCACTTATATCTTCCAGTTTTATAATTCTTCCATTCATTTAACTTCCACGTATAATAAGTTATTAATGCTTGTAAAGTATAAACCTTCTGTTTGGTAACACGCTACTTTTCAAGGTCATACTGGTATTCCCAATAGCCTGGCATCTCCTTAAGAAAATCTAAAGACCAGTTTTTTAGCTTGCCCATCATTTTTTTTGCCCATGGAGTTTCAAGCACGGCTGCATATTCTTTTGATTTTGCAACCTCATCATCAGCATATTCATAAATAGTTATATACTTAGGCCCTGTATAGGGATCTAGAAGTTTTGCTCTTTTAGCTCCAATAACACCTGGGACCTTTAAAAACATAGGAATATGCTCTGTGTCATACCACTTGTTGTATTCATCTTCATATTCCGGGTCAACATCCATCTGAACGATAAGCCAAACCTTTTTCTTCTGGTTATCACTCTTTTTTTTTGTCATAAAACACCTCTATTCCAATAAACAAGAATATAAGTAAAAAAAATTCAAATTCGTTATCAATTATTCAATAACATTGTCTACCAGTTTACCTTCATCAATATCTACAAGCCCGTACTCGCTCAATTTATAGGTTGGGATTCCATAAGCCATAGCCATGAATGCCAGACTTAAAATCGGAGACTTAAAAGAAGAACCTAATTTGCGTATTGCCTTGAGAATTGAGGCAAAACCTTTCTTTACTTCTTCAATTGACTTATCAGACAGAATTCCAAGAACAGGCAGGGGAAGTTCCGCTATTCGTTTTCCATCTTCAACAACTACAAATCCACCGCCGATTTTCTGAACCTCTTCTATTGCAGCAAGCATATCGCTGTCAGATGTTCCCAAAACTATAATATTATCTGTAACAGGATTGTATGTTTGAGCAAATGCTCCTTTTTTTAATCCGAAACCGGATACAAATGCTTTTCCGATTAGACCTTTAGCTTTATGTCTCTCTATTACGATCATTTTAGCAATATCTTTTGCCTGATCCTGTCGAACTTCACCATTTACCACTTTAAGGATTGCCTCTTCTTTTTCAGATACCAGAGTACCATCTATACATCGTGCCACTCTGACCTTTATCTTATCCTTTTTTAAGTCTGTTTTAATTACCAGGTCCTTTAACTCAATTGCTTTCTTAAGGTTTATTTTGCATTTCATATAATCCGGGTATTTTACATTTATTACAGGTTTTATATATTTGCCCTTCTTAACAACAACTTCACCTTTTGAAATAACATAATCAATATTCACTTTTGCAAGATCATTAAGTATTATGATATCTGCCAGTTTGCCTGGAGTAATACTTCCTACCTCATGGTCTTTTCTGTAGTACTTCGCAGCATTAATTGTTGCAATCTGCACAGCTTTTATTGGGTTTAATCCGCTGGTAATTGCTTTTCTCATCGTATAATTTAAGTGACCGACTTCATAAAAATCTACAGGATCTCTCTCGTCTGTACAGAACATGAAATTCTCGGATGGCATATTATACTCAGTGATAGCTTTTATAACATGTTCAAGATCTACTGCTGCAGATCCCTCTCTCATAAGAATCTGCATTCCAAGTCTCAGTTTTTCTATTGCTTCCCCACTGCTAAGACATTCATGATCCGAATTGGGGCCCATATTAAGATATGCCATAAGTTTCTCTCCAAAAGTTCCTGCACCATGACCGACAATTATCTTTCCCTGTCTTAAAGTTTCATCACAGAGCTTTAATATTGAAGGATTTTTTTCAAGAAACCATGCAACAGGTGGTTCATTTACCCCGACACACTCACTCCACCCAAGCATGTCAAAAAGGTCAGATTCATTAAAGGTATTTGAATTGCCGAAGGGGTTATGCTGCATATATGCCACGACAGGAACAACAAAAAGCACATTTATGCCCATTGCATTTGCCTCATCAATTGCAAACCTTACACCTTTTTTTCCTGCAACCACACCTATATCATAACAATCAGTAGCAAGTGATGTAGTCCCATTTTTGAGCAGTACCTCCGCCCACCTAGTCATTGTAAGATGAGTACCACCTATATGAATATGTGCATCAATAAAACCCGGCGCAATGTATTTGTCTGTAGCATCGATTACCTGAGTTTTATCATCAGTTAAATAATCTGCATTGCCGACTGAAATTATTCTCTTATCTTTTACTGTGATATCAGTTCTGTAAACTTCAGCTGTATAGACATTAACAAGCTTTCCACCCCTGATAACCAAATCTGCTTTATCCTTGCCTAATGCAGCATCCATGTATTTTTCTCTGGTATTAATAACCGCCACTCTATCCTCCTTTTTCCCCTATTTCTCTATTTTCTCTTTTAAATTTTTTATTATCTGCTCACCGATTTCCTTGGACTTATTTCTCATAACTCCTTCACCAAATGTTGCAAGTTTGCCGACAATTCTCGTATCTGCACTATAAGAAACAGAAGTTTGATCAGGTGAAATTTCTTTTAAATCAACATTGCTTTTTACATTCAGCGAAGTTCCTACCATTGTATCTTTGCCGTCGGTTACAAAGGCAAGATGATCGGGTGGATTCTTTTCAGTAATAACAGTCTTTGTCTTAAATTTGACTTTCATGAATGCAACTTTTTGAGAAAGAATATTTTCAAAAGTATTTTTGTCCAATCTGACTGTCTTACCCTCTACTCCTGGAATACATGCGGCAATCGTGTCAATATCAAGCATTGTATCCCATACTTTATTTATATTTACATTTACTACAAAACTGCCGTTAATTTGCATATTTCTCTCCTTCAGATATGACCAAATTATTTTTAAGCTTTATTTTTTGCCCTCTTTTTCTCTTAAAGCTTTAATTATTTTATACGGTGTTATTGGTAAATCCTTTATCCTTATTCCCAGCGCATCTTCAATTGCATTGGAAATTGCAGGAGAAGTTGCAACCATTCCTGTTTCTGCAATACCTTTAGCTCCAAAAGGACCATCAAGTGATGGTTTTTCCACCATAACTGCCACAGGATCGATGGCGTCCATTGCAGTCGGAATCGTATAATCCAGAAATGAAGGGTTGACCATCTTTCCATTGTCAAAAACATACTCTTCCATCAGACTGAAACCTACACCCTGAGTCAGTCCGCCATCCATCTGGCCTTCTATTGTCATTGGATTAATTGCCTGGCCACAGTTTGCCGAGCTGGCAAGTTTGAGAAGCTTTACTATCCCGGTTTCAGGATCAACTTCAAGTTCAACTGCATGTATCCCTTCTGTAAAGTCCGCCCATAACGGAGTTGCAACACCTTTCATGATATTTGGATCCCTGGGAGGTTCATCTCTGTAATATGTTCCACGACCGACAATGGCACCACCTTTATAATAAAGAGCATCAAAGCATACTTCATCAATAGAAAACTTCTTGTCCGGATCTTTTTTAAGATAGACAAAGTTATTTCCTGTTTCCAGGTCTTCAGGCTTTATATCATCTCCAAAAAATCTTATCGCAATTTTCAGCATCTGCATTTTTACATCCTCTGCAGCAAGTTTTACAGCTGCACCTGCATTTCTTATTGAACGACTTGCTACTGTAGCCCACTCATATGGAGTAACTGCAGTGTCTGATTGAATGACTTTGACCTTTTCAAGCGGGATACCCAAAACTTCAGCTGCAATTGATGCAAGCGATGTAGCCTGGCCGCCCCCTATTTCAGAAATGCCTGATAAGAGGAAGGCACTTCCATCTTCATGCATATTTATAATTGCCGATGAAGTTAGAATGCCTGTCGGATGCTGAAAACAGGCAAAGTTTCTGCCCTGATTTTTTATTTCAATCTTTTTACTAATGTCTATCTGCTTTACGGTTTCCGCAACACATTCTTCTATTGCCGGTGTTTCCACTGTCTGGCCCGTGACAATAAACTGACCAGGTTTTACCATATTTTTCTTCACAAGCTCAAATTTTGACATCTCAAGTTTTCTGGCAAGCATATCTATTGCGGATTCTCTTGCCCATGTTACCTGTGGATTGCCAAATCCTCTGAATGCTCCTGCAACTATCTTATTTGTATAAACGTTATATCCATCTATTTTCCAGTTCTGGAACCAATATGGTCCGCGTGCAAATACTGAACCACAGTCACAGACTGCAGGACCTTCAAAAGTATAAGCTCCGCTGTCAAGAAGCCATTTAATCTGGAAGGCAGTAAAAGTACCATCTTTTTTTGCACCTATTTTAACCCAGCTGACTGATGCATGCCTTGGATTTGTTGTTGCAAAATCCTCTTCTCTGGTTAGCTCTATTCTTACCGGTCTTCCTGTTACCTTGGAAAGATATGCTGCATGAGGCTCAAAAAGCGGGTTTGCCTTACCTCCAAAAGCACCTCCAAGCGGTGGTGTAATTACTCTTATTCTGGCTATTGGAATTCCCATCACCCTCGCAAGAAGTGCTACTGTTAAAAATGGTGACTGCGCACTTGCCCATACGATTAAATCTCCGGATCTGTTGTTATAATCGGCAACTGTAACTCTTTTTTCAAGATAACACTGGTGATGTATCTGGGAAGTAAATTTTTCTTCAACAATAACATCCGCCTGTTCAAATCCTTTTTCTATATCACCATGATAAAAAGATGTATGTGAATTCACATTGCAGCCATGACCTGTCAAATCTTCAGGATAGAGACGCCAGTAATCGTTAAAGCAGGTATGTATCAACACCTTGTTGGAAGTAAATGCCTCTTCCACATCAAAAACTGCAGGAATTTCTTCATATTCTATGTCTATAAACCTTAATGCTTCCTCTGCTATATCTTCAGTTTGAGCAGCAACTGCAGCAATTGGTTCTCCTATGTATCGAACAGTCTCATCAGCAAAAATCAACTGATCCCTTACCCACGGTCCATAATATACTTTTGGTATATCCTTGCCGGTTATAACTGCCTTTACGCCAGGCAGTTCTTTTGCAGCTGAAACATCCAGTTTTTTGATTCTTGCATGTGGGACAGTACTCCTGAAAATCTTACCATACAGCATATTCGGCAGATAAATATCATGAACATACATAGTCTTCCCTGTAACCTTGTCAATATCTCCAAAACGTCTGTTTCGTTTACCTATTATTGAATATTCTTTTTTTATTTCTGACATTTAGACTCCTTCCAAGAAATCTAAAATATTTGCAAATTTTTAAAAGCCTATTCTAAAACCATACTAAAAGAATCATTCCAAACAACAAAATTTTATACACTGTCTAACCTGATACTGATTTAATAGCCTCAACAATCTTTGAATAACCGGTACATCTGCAAAGATTTCCGGCTATAGCTCTTCTTATCTCATCTTCACTTGGGTTTGGATTTTTACTAAGCAATGCTTTTGCCGACAATACCATGCCGGGGGTGCAGAACCCGCATTGGATTGCCCCTTTGTCAACAAAAGCTTCCTGAAGTTTGTCAAGCTTATCACTGCTTGCAACTCCTTCAATAGTAAGTATCTTTTTATCCACACAATCTATAGCCAATGTAATACATGAAGTAATAGCTTTTCCGTTAAGTAAAACAGTACAGCTTCCACATACCCCAATATCACAACTTTTCTTGGTTCCAGTAAGTCCAAGATCTTCTCTTAGGAGATCTGCAAGTATTCTGTTTGGTTCTATTTCAACTTCGTATATGTTATTATTAATATCAAGTTTTATTTTCCTTTTTGCCAAGCCAAAAACCTCCTTGGATATGAAAATAATGATTATTCTCTATTAGCTTTTTCTAGTGCTGATTTTACTGCCCTTTTTATAATTACCGGAGTAGTCCATTTCTTATATTCAGAAGGGCATCTTATATCGTAACTGAACTCCATGCTTTTAAGTTCATAGTTCTTAAAAATATCATCAAGTGTCTTCGGATCAAGCTTTTTACCAATAATCATATTTTCAACATCTGCTGCTCTTACCGGAATTGGCGAAATAGCTCCAAGCACAATCCGTGCATTACTGCAAATTCCAGAATTTTTATCTATTTCAATGTAAGCGGCAACTCCAACAAAAGGCTTATCCATAGCCCTTCTTAATGTATGTTTTATATATGCACAACCTGCATTTGAGGGTATTTTAGGTATGATAAGTTCCGTAAGTATTTCATTAGATTCAAGTGCTGTTTCATAATAACCAATAAAAAACTCGGAAAAAGGTATTAGTCTTTCACCATTTAAACTGTAAGCTTTGGCTTTACCGCCAAGAGCAACCAATACTGCAGGAGGATCAATTAATGGATCGCCATGGCAAATACATCCACCTATAGTGCCCCTATTACGAATCTGTACAGAGCCAAGTTCATATTCCATCTCGGCAAAAACGTAAAAATCTTTATTGACCAGTTCCGACATTTCAATCTCTCTATGCGTTGTAAGTGCTCCTATATGCAAATTTTTTAAATTATCTGTTTTTAGATATGCAAGGTCATTAATTTTCAGTAAGCTTATTATATATTTTGGAGTAAAAAAACCCTGTTTCAGCAGCAGAAGCAGTGAGATTCCAGAAGCTTTCAATTTTGCCTCACCGGAATATTTTTCCAGATAACCTGCCGCTTCTTTAAGGTTTGAAGGTTCAAGATATTCAAAATTTATCATATACACCTCCCGGAGATTAAGATCTTATTTAGATTTGCATTCTTCAGGAACTTTGACAAGAATTATTATCTGTCTTAAAGTTTCCTTTCCTATTACTTCGGTCTTATGTTCTGTTGTATCAGGAATAAATAAGCAGCCGTCAGGCTCAACAAAAAAATCTTTGCCTTTAACTGTGATTTTACCCCTTCCTGATAAAATAAAGGTAAGTTGCTGAAAACCTTCATGTACGAAACTTTCAGCACATCCTCCGGGTTTTATTTCACTTATTGACAGCCTGACATTCTCAACTCCGCAGGTGTCTTTTGTAATTAGTCCCCAAGTATCTGTATTTATGTGAGCAATAGGCAGTATGGGTTCAATATCTGTTATTTTTACCCATTTTGGCTTTAGTTTCATTGATTATACCTGTAATATTTTTTTATTGAGTCACAAAATACCTTTTCTTTAATAAATTAATTCAGATGACTGCAGAAAGCACTGCACTTACTCTTTCCATTCAGAAGGTATCCATTCATGTGTTTCATAAAACATTACATTCATGTCTGCAAGTTTGCCGGAGATATAACCGTGAACATCCTTAAAATAAACTGACTCAAGTGTTTCTTTGGCAGTTTTTAAATCTTTATAGTAGCACTCAGCCATATATCTGAATGGAGATTTTTCCTCACCGGCAGTGATATTAAAAC
The DNA here is from genome assembly GCA_023475715.1 of Actinomycetota bacterium. Next base: position 7,260 of record JAMCVO010000223.1, on the reverse strand, counting down.
CGAATTTCTCCAGATTAGGTATTTTCATAACCTGCGGTATTCTTATATTGAAGTAATAGTCTTCAAACTCCTTAACATTCACGCCTTCTTTTAAATTGTAAATGTATACAACTTTTATCATTTGACTAAGATCCTTAAATTTTTAGTAAAAAAGAACAATAGTTAATTCAGTTTAAGCCTGGACGAAGTATCCAGGCTTAATTCCCCAATCCATTGATTATTTATAATACTGATCAGGAGTACCTACTGCCTCTTCTTCAAGCGGGAAAAGGCTGAACAGTTTATATCCGTCTTTTGTTACGACAAGATTCTCCTCGATCCTGACACCAGTGTCCCCTCCGGGACCATCACTTGCATATGTCTCGATTGCCAGGTACATGTTTTCCTGAAGTTCTACTGGGTAATCTATTGAGAAACCCTGTGCAACCCAAAAACCTTCATAAAGACCGCAGCCAATAGTATGCCCAAACTGTACTAAAGTACAGGTCTTATATGTGTTGTCATAGTATCTTGGCCATGCCTTTGCAATATCACCTGTTGTATTTCCTGCTTTAATAGCTGAAAGGGTATTTACCATAATTTCATAGCATTTCTTGTAAACATCTATCTGCTTTTTGCTCATTTTTGCTCCTACAACCCAGGACCTCACAGTATCACAGACATAGCCATAATAATGATTTGTATTAATATCCAGAATTATCATATCCCCGGGTCTTATCAATTTATCAGTAAATGCACGTATATATGGGTTAGAATTACCGCCTGAGGCCACATTTGTTCCCCAACAGTGTTGAGCTCCACATTTATACATGAAATTTACAACCTGACCTTCCAGTTCTCTTTCCCTCACACCGGGTTTTGCATATTCATATTTAGCAGTCCAATAAGCCATATCTGTATAGGCTGCCGCAATTTTTAATGCTTCAAGTTCATCCTGATTTTTAACATATCTTGCGTCGTTTATTGCCTGGCCTGCAAGAATTATATTGATGCCTAAATTCTTGCCTATCTCATATCCACCAATATCTATGACATCTAACCCTAATTTATCCTTGGTAATATCGATACCGTTCTCAAGACAAACTCGCCTTATTTCTTCCCAGTATCTTTTACATTGATCCTCGTATCCACCAATTGCAAATCTGTAGCTTATTGCTGCACCAAGTCTATCTTCAGTAATCCAGGGACAATACATTCTGGTAACTTCCATATCCATACCTACTGTGTCAAAGAAATAAGAAGGTTTATCTTGAAAAACAAGCAGATATCTTGTTCCATTATTCCCTTTCCAATTATAGTCCCAAGTACCGTTTGCATATCTGATATTTTCACCAAAGTTAAGCAGGAGAACCTGAATATCATGTTTTTTCATCGCCCACTGAAGCCTGCCAAGTCTATATTCCCTCATCCTATTCCAGTTGATTCTCTCCTGCCAGTCACAACCATCCTGCCCAAAAATATGCCTTGCAGAATATTCATGTTTAAAACTGTCTCTAAAATAATCCCAGTTTTTTTCTTCCTCAGACCAGTTATCTCTTAAAGACATTTTTTTCTCCTTTCTTTATTTCAATTTACTTTATGATAATTAAAAGGAATATACCTAGTTTTGAAGCCGATATGATAATTATTTATATCTTATTTAGTATACTTTATATATTATAATTTATTTATAAATATTTTTCAATAACCTATTTATTAAATTGAAAAAATAATTGCTTCGAAAATTTAAGAATTATTAATAGAACTGAATTTGTCTTTAATACTGCCAATATGCTTCTTTATACTCATTTCAGCCTTAGAGACATCTCCGTTTATAATAGCCTGTATCAGATCCTTATGCTGACTATAACTTTCATCAAGTTCAAGAACAAAACCCTTTGTATAACAAATGAGAAGTATATTAAAATTCTCTATTATTGTTTTGAGCAGTTCATTTTTTGAAGATTCAATAAGATACTGGTGAAAACTTACGTCAACATCATAATATTTTTTTGAGTTGTTTTTATTATAAGCTTGCTCAAAATCCTTTAAAAAGTTTTCAAGATCCTTTTTTATCTCAGGTGTAATTTTTCCAGTTAAAAATGATACACTCAGCATCTCAAGAGCGGATCTTATATCAAATATTTCATTTATTTCTGTTTTAGAAAATTTTCTGACATAGAAACCTTTTCTTGGCAGCTTTTCCAGTAATCCTTCATTGTAAAGAGATGTAAGAGCCTGTATCAGTGGTATTTTGCTAATACCGAGCTGATCAGCCATTCTCCCCTGTATTATTTTTTCACCAGGTCTTAGACTGTTATCAATTATAAAGGATTTAACAGTATGGTAAGCTTTTTCGCTTAAAGAATTATGTTCAATTTTAAAATTTGAAAATCTTTCCATAAAATAATCATTTTGCTTTACATAAGATAAAACCGATTATAGAACAAAATATAAATTATATTATATACAAATTATATAATATATAGTAAGCTATTATTCTGTCAATATATTTTTTTGAAGTTTCTTCATATAAAAATCCCTATTCTCTTTCAATATATCTACAATATTCAATTTAAAAGGACATTTACTTTCACATGTCCGGCATTCTTTACACTCAGAGGATTTTTTAACCTCTCTTATATACTCGTCACTAAATACTATAGTTTTGCTTAATCTCCTATAATTTGTCTTTACGAAATTAATTACAGGTATGTTTATACCGGCAGGGCATGGCATACAATACCTGCAATCTCTACAGTAGTTGTTTCCTAACCCCTCAGCTATTTTAGACATTTTCAAAATATCTTTTTCTGTTGTTTTCCCTGGTTTTTCAATATATTTTAAGTCCTGTCTTAGCTCCTCAATACTTTCAACACCTACTACAGGAATCGCTTCCTTGAACTGACTTAAATATTTGAAACATAGTTCTACATCCATAATCCTGCCACCCCCCAGAGGTTTCATTGCCAGAATACCTATATTTTCAGAAATAGCCCTTTTATAGATTTTGTCTTCTGTAAACTCACTGGTTACAAAATTTATTGGTATCATGAGAACTGAAAACTTACTTATCTGATAATATTTTTCAATGACATCCCTGGAATGGCATGAAAAACCAATATGTCCTATTTTTCCTTTTTCATTCTCTTCTATTACCAGTTCGAAAATTCCGTTTGCTGACAAATCATTAAATCTTTCCAAAGAACAGTCATGAAAAAGAAAAATATCTAGATAGTCGGTTTTAAGATTCCTGAAACTGGATTCCAAATCTGCTCGAAAAAGTTTTTTTGAGGTATTCATCGATTTTGTTGATAAAAATACTGTATCCCTTTTCTTTTTAATTGCTTCTCCAATGATTTCTTCACTATATGAATACGCATGGGCAGTATCTATCAAATTAATTCCCAGATCAATCGCTTCCCTTACCAAATAAACAGCATTTTTTCTTTCAATTCTGGAAATCTCTATTCCACCAAGAGCAATCTGAGAAACCATTAAGTTTGTTTTACCTAGTTTTTTAAAAATCATTTAAATAGCAGTGTAGTAATTATTTTATTTATATCTTATTTATAAACACAACAAGATTTATGTAGGAATTATCCTATTTATTCTTCTGGTAGAGTTTACAGAATCTCCAGCAGCAATTTGCAAAACAGTTAAAGCATCTTATACCAAAAATGAAGATTTTTTTATCTGTTGGGTATTTAATTTTTCTCTTGCTAACAGGTTTGATCAATTTGGCCATATCTTCTCCTTAACTTATATCAGAATTGCCCTCTGGTTTGCAATTTCAAAAAGTATAATTTATATTTTATAATATTTTATTTATTTTAAAACAAATAAATAATAAAATATACAAAATAGCAGAGAAAAATTTAACATTTATAACAACAGATCTTCATCCAAATGAAAATTTTAAAAATGTGAATTTTAATTTAAATTTCAGAGAACATACATACATGGAAATTATTAAAGAGATAAAAGAGGAAATTCAAGAGCTTATAAATATAAGACGTGAACTTCATAAAATACCTGAAATCGGATTCAGAGAAGTCAGGACATCGGAATTTATAGAAAAAAAACTTAAAGAATTTGGCTTAAGTATTAAAACAAAAATAGCTAAAACGGGTGTAGTTGGCCTAATTAATACATCAACAACTTCAGGTAAAACTATAATGCTTAGAGCAGATATGGATGGGCTTCCTATTCTGGAAAATACCGGTGTTGATTATGCTTCTAAACATGAAGGTTTTATGCATGCGTGCGGTCATGATGGACATATGGCTATTGCATTAATTACAGCAAAAATATTATCGAGAAATAGAAATCTGTTAAATGGAAATGTAAAATTTGTATTTCAACCTGCTGAAGAATCACCAGGCGGAGCAAAACCAATGATTGAGGCAGGGATTCTTAAAAATCCCAATGTAGATGTTGTAATAGGACTCCATATTTGGAATAAAATTGATTCAGGTCAAATAGGTATTCGAACCGGTCCAATAATGGCCAGTGTCAACTCTTTTAAGATAAACATAATTGGTAAAAGTGCACATGGAGCTATGCCACAGGATGGTGTAGATGCTATAACAGTCTGTAGCAGAGTAATAGAGTCTCTGCAGACAATTGTAAGCAGAGAAATTAATCCGATTTCTCCATGTGTGATTACAATAGGTAAAATCCATGGAGGGACTGCATTTAATATTCTTGCCCAGGAGGTTGAACTTGAAGGCACCATAAGAACGCTGGATCCAAATTTAAACGAAATTATAGCATCAAAAATGAAACGAATGATAAAAGGTGTTACAGAGAGTATGAATGCAAAATATAAATTTGATTTTAAACATATGTATCCTGTAACAATCAATGATAAGAATATAACAAATACGGTGTCATTATGTGCTGCGGAAACGGTCGGAGTTAAAAATGTAATTGAAGCCGAGCAGACAATGGGCGGAGATGATATTGCATTCTATCTGCAAAAAGTGCCGGGCTGCTACTTCTTTCTGGGGTCATCAAAAAAAGAAAAAAATCAGGATTATCCTCTGCACAGCAGCAGTTTTAATTTTGATGAAAATTGCCTTAAGATAGGTGTTGAAGTCATATTAAGAGCAATATTTAAAGTTTTATAAAAAATATGTTTATTTTCTGCCTCGTTTGGCTTAATCGCATTAATGTAATTAAAAAACAGGAAAACTTTTACCAAGCATAATTATCTAGAATCATTTTTTAAAATAAAAGGTACAATATGAAAAATATAGCGATAGTATGCGACGTAATAAAAAATGAATTTACAAAATATAAAGATGATATTGATAACCACCTTGACTGCATATTTTTGGAGCAGCATCTGCACAATACTCCTGATTTAATGAATAAAAAGCTTCAGGAGGCTATAGACAATGTGGGTGATGATTACGATAGAATACTGCTTGAATGCGGCCTTTGCAGCAATGGAGTTGTTGGTTTAAAATCTGAAAAACATGAAATAATGATGCCCAGGGTAGACGACTGCATCAGCCTATTTCTGGGTTCAAAGAAAATATATTTTGAAGAGTTTGAAAAAGACCCTGCAACTTACTATCTTTGCAGGGGCTGGATAGAATACGGGGGAGATACATATAGAGAGTATCTTGTATGGACGAGCCAGGAGAATAAAGTCCCGTCTGAATGGCTTGAGCAAAAAAAGTTTACGGACAAAAATACGACATGGAAATCTCTAAGTTTTTGTTTGTAGAGATGATGAAGAATTATAGACAGGTAACACTTATTGATAATGATGACCTTGAAGATATTCACAGAAAATATGCCAGTGACATGGTTGCTTTCATGAGCAAAATGCTGGGAAGGAAAATAATTTTAAAGAAGCTTAAGGGCTCGTCCGAGTTTTTAAGAAAACTGATGAAGTATGAGTATGACGATATTAATTTTTTAAAAATAAAAGCAGGACAAAAAATACTTCAAAAAGATTTTATAAAGCTGGAAAAGCCAGCCTCCTAAATTTCAAGTTTTTCCAATTTCTTTTCCTCGTCAGTGATTCTCAGGGAATCTATAAGCTCTTCAATATTTCCTTCAACTATTTCGTCCAGCTTATACAGCGTAAGATTAATTCTATGATCAGTGACTCTCCCCTGCGGATAATTATAAGTCCTTATCCTTTCACTCCTGTCTCCTGTTCCAATTTGCATCCTGCGGTTTTTTGTCTGCTCATCCATCTGTTTCCGTTCCTCATTTTCCTTTAGGCGGGCCCTGAGTATTTTGAAAGCTTTTTCTTTATTTTGAAGCTGGGATTTTTCATCCTGACAGCTGATTACTATTCCTGTAGGAAGATGTGTAATTCTTACTGCAGAATCAGTTGTATTTACAGATTGCCCTCCCGGTCCCGTAGACCTGAAAACATCAATTCTTATATCTTTTGCTTCAATTTTTACATCAATGTCTTCAGCTTCAGGCAAAACTGCAACTGTTGCCGTCGAGGTATGTATTCTGCCGCTTGATTCGGTAGCAGGTACTCTCTGTACCCGGTGAACCCCAGATTCATATTTCATTTGTGAATAAACACTCTTACCCTGAATTTCAAATATTATTTCTTTTATCCCGCCGATTCCAAGCAGGCTTGAACTAAGCACGTTGTGCTTCCATCTTTTACTCTCTGCATATCTTATATACATCCTGTAAAGAACCTCTGCAAAAAGAGCGGCCTCGTCGCCTCCCGCGCCTGCCCTTATTTCAATAATTACATTTTTTGCATCGTTTGGATCTTTGGGAGTCAGAAATATTTTTAGTCTTTTTTCCAACTCTTCCAGTTCAACTTTATTTTTTTCGAGCTCTTCCTTTAAGAACTCCTTCATTTCTTCTTCTTTTTCATTTTTAATCATCTCTTTTGCTTCAGAAACAGCAGCCTGAACTTCTTTATATTTATGGGAAGTTTGGACAATGTCTTCAAGCTCCGATATTTTTTTGCCATATTCTTTAATCTTTTCATGGTCGGCAGAAACTTCAGGGCTTGCCATTTTTTCAATAAGCCTATTGTAATTATCTTCGTAAGTTTTTACTTTTTCCAATATCGTAGACATTTTAAATCACTGAAATTATAACTATTTATTATTTTGTATAATTATAAAACATTGTGCTGATAATTGGCAGAAAAATTAATTAAAAATGAAAAAGAAGAAGAAATGAAGGAGTTCTTAAAGGAAGAGCTCGAAAAAAATAAAGTTGAACTGGAAGAGTTGGAAAAAAGACTAAAAATATTTCTGACTCCCAAAGATCCAAACGATG
>JAMCVO010000011.1 GCA_023475715.1 Actinomycetota bacterium | reverse complement strand
ACTTGGGGAATTTTATTTTCAACTTGAGGTGATAATTTCTCACCATAACCGACTTCTTTTGGATTGATGCCTATAATCTTTAAATCCTTCTTTATTTTTAAAAAAAATTAATGTATTATGTTGAACTCAATAAACTTAAAATAGATTAATGTATTTTTCAGTAATTATACAATTTTTCCTTATGTTTTTTTAAATCTTAAAACTACCGGGAGGTTATTGTGTTTAATAAAAATACAAAGGTTTCTAATTGGATTTCAGAGATGGCAAAACTCTGTAATCCTGACAAAATTGTCTGGGTAGATGGTTCAGACAAGCAGAAAAAAGAGCTGGAAAAAGAAGCCATGGCAACCGGTGAAATTATAGAGTTGAATCAGAAATTGCTTCCGGGTTGTGTTTATCATAGAACTGCCTTGAATGATGTGGCAAGAACTGAAAATTTGACTTTCATTTGTACTCCCGAAAAGAGTGAAGCAGGTCCTACGAACAACTGGATGAAGCCGGAAGATGCATATGACAAAGCGGGAGCCATTTTTGCTGATTCGATGGTTGGCAGAACAATGTATGTAATACCATTTTCGATGGGTCCGGTTGGCTCTCAGTTCAGTAAGATTGGCCTTGAGTTAACTGATAGCATATATGTTGTGTTAAATATGCTTATAATGACAAGAGCAGGAGAAAAAGTATTAAAAGAGCTTGGAGAAAATGGTGAATTTACAAAATGCCTGCATTCGAAAGCAGATCTCAATATTGAAAGGAGACTTATTCTTCATTTTCCGCATGATAATACTATCTGGAGTGTCGGTTCAGGCTATGGCGGCAATGTTCTTTTGGGTAAAAAATGTCTTTCCTTAAGGATAGGAAGCTATCTTGGAAGGAATGAAAACTGGATGGCAGAGCATATGTTAATACTGGGAATCGAAGACAACAAAGGAAGCATAACTTATGTTGCCGCTGCTTTTCCCAGTGCATGCGGTAAAACTAATCTGGCAATGCTTGTTCCGCCTGAAGGGCTCAAGAAAAAAGGTTATAAGATATGGACAATTGGTGATGACATTGCATGGATGAGAGTGGGTCCGGATGGTTCATTATGGGCGATAAATCCTGAAACAGGTTTTTTTGGCGTTGCTCCCGGAACCAATAGCATAACCAATCCAAATGCAGTCAAGACAATCCAATCAAATACAATTTATACAAATGTTTTGCTAAAGCCTGATAAAACAGTCTGGTGGGAAGGTGCAGATGGCCCTGTTCCGCAGTCTGGTATCGATTGGACAGGAAAACCCTGGAATCCTCAGCTAAAAGATTCAGAAGGCAAGCCTGTAAAGGGCGCAAATCCAAATAGCAGATTCACGGCTCCCATAAGACAATGTCCAACTGCAACAGATAAGCTTGATGATCCGAACGGTGTACCGATATCTGCGATTATTTTTGGCGGAAGGCGGGCAACACTGGCACCACTTGTATGCCAGTCATTTAACTGGCAAAATGGAGTATTTTTAGGTTCAATAATGGCTTCCGAAGTTACAGCTGCGCAATATGGTGCTCAAGGTGTTATCAGAAGAGACCCGATGGCTATGATACCATTCTGCGGCTATAATATGGGAGATTATTTCAAACACTGGCTTGAAATGGGCAAAAAAATCAAAAATCAGCCAATGATATTTAATGTTAACTGGTTCAGAACTGACAGCAGCGGTAATTTCTTATGGCCAGGATATGGGGACAATCTCAGGGTGCTTGAATGGATAATCGGCAGGTGCAAGGGAAAAATCGATGCCTCGAGGACTCCTATCGGTTACGTACCTTATGAAAAAGATATAGACACAAACGGCTTGGATTTAAAACCGGGAAATTTAACCAGTCTGCTTGAAATTGATAATGGACAATGGTTAAAAGAGGCTGACGAGATAAGACAATTCTATTCTAAATTTGAAAGCAGGCTCCCTGTCGAGCTTAATTCTGAATTAGAAAATCTTATCAGCAGGTTAAAGTCAAAATAAATTTTAACATATCCTTGGGAGCTGCTCGCTGTAATGCATGTCAATGATTCTTTTTGTTCCGATTTCAGTATTGAGAATAACAGTGGCCTGACTTTTTTTAACTACCCTGCCAATTATTTGGGACTCTTTTCCATATTTATTTTTTCTCATTGCTTCAAGTACTTTTTCAGCATCTTTGCTTTCAACAAAAATAACCATTTTTCCTTCATTAGCGATATATAATGGATCCATTCCTAAAAATTCACATAACCCTCTTACCTCTTTTTTTATTGGAATTTTTATCTTTTCTATTTCAAAGGTTGTTTTTGAAGCTTGCGCCATTTCTATTAATACTCTTGCAAGGCCCCCTCGCGTAGCATCCCTCATTGCATGAATTTTATCCGAAGACTTGCAGATGTCATTTACAAGGGAGTTAAGAGGAGAGCAATCACTCAAGAGACCTGTTTTAAAATTAAATTCTTTTCTCTGGCTCAAAATTGCAAGACCATGTTCGCCAATACCGCCATTGATCAATATCGAATCATTAACTTTTATTTTCGAGGACGATATTTCAATATTAGACTGGTTCAGACCTATACCTGAAGTATTTATAAAAATTTTATCAACAAATCCCTTTGGCACTACTTTGGTATCTCCGGTTACTATTCTTAGATCAACTCCGCTGTTGGCCAGGTTAACTTCTCCAACAGTCTTTCTAATTGATATCAGTATCTTTTCCAAATCTTTTAACGGGAAACCTTCTTCAAGTATTAGAGAAAGGCTCAGAACAAAAGGGGTGCATCCGGTTGTTACAAGGTCATTGACGGTCCCGCAAATTGATAATTTTCCGATATCTCCACCCGGGAAAAAAATAGGCTCTACAACAAAACTGTCAGTTGTATAAGCAATATTTTTTTCTTCGATACAAAGCGAAGCGCTGTCTTCAAGCTTTTCAAGTATATCATTCTTTAAATATTTAAGTATGAATCTATTTATTAATTCTCCTGTTTTTAATCCACCGTCACCATGTGAAATATTGATTACTTTTAATTGTGGAGAATCAGTTATTTTTATTTTTTTCAGCAATTTTGTTTATCTTTAATTTAGTATTTTATCCTGTAAAATTTATAATAAGCGGCACAAGTTCCCTCACTTGAAACCATGCAGGGTCCTATAGGATTGTCAGGTGTGCATGATTTTGCAAAAAGTCTGCACCCATCAGGTTTTTTTATGCCTTTAAGAACATTGCCGCACTCACAATCTTTTGGGTCCCGGGAATTCAATTTTTTAGTTGGAAATTTTAATTTTGCATCAAATTCTGAAAAATCAGGTTTTAACTTTAAACCGCTTTTTGGAATACTGCCCAAACCTCTCCATATGGAATCTTCGGCTTCAAAAACTTCATGGATTTGATTTACAGCTATGACATTTCCTTCTTCTTTTACCACACTCTTATATCCAATTTCAATCTTGGATTTTTTCTGTTTAAGCTGTATTAAGATCATTTTTATTGCCTGCAGAATACCTTCAGGATCGAAACCGCTTATTACGCCCGGGATATTATAATCCCGGGGTATGAATTGATATGGTTTGCTGCCAATTATAGCTGAGACATGACCCGGAAGCAGCAATCCGTTTATCCGGACTTCTTTATCTTTCAATAGTGCATCAAGAGCCGGCGGTATTATTTTGTGCGTACAGTAAATAAAAAAATTCTTTAATTTTTTTTCCCTGGCTCTTTTTATAACGACTGAACTTAAGGGTATGGTAGTCTCGAAGCCAATCGCAATAAAGACCACATTTTTATCAGGATTTTTTAATGCAAAATCCAGGGAATCAAGCGGGGAATAACAGATAACTACGTCTTTACCTGCAGATTTTTCATAAGCCAGACTTGAACTGGAGCCTGGAACCCTTATCATGTCACCGAAACTAAAAACAGTAACATCATAATTCCTTATGATTTCAATTATCCTATCAATTTCAATTGTCGGAGTAACACAAACAGGACATCCTGGACCACTAATAAGATTAATTTCTGAAGGAAGCAATTGTTTTAGTCCATTGCGGGCTATTTCCATCGTATGCGTTCCGCATACTTCCATTATATTTATACTTTTCTTATCTAAATCTCTGACCAGACTATTAATTCTTTCGCAAATTTCTATGATGTTCATGTCTGTTCCAGGAATTCTTTCCAGTAACCTTTAGTGATGGAAGCTTCTTTTTTATCAATAATTTGAATTGCAAAGCCTGCATGAACTATTACATAATCACCAATCTTTGCATCAGGAACCAGTGTTATGTCAACTTCTTTGACAACCCCGAAACTTTCTATTTCAGCGATGTTTTTATTAATTTTAATAACTTTTGCTGGAATTGCCAGGCACATTTAATCAATACCTCTTTTAAAATAAAAATCTTCAATATTTTTTATGAAAGCCATAAAATACAGTAGCAATTATATTAGAAGTTGCATAAAATCGCAAAAGTTAAATAAAATCACAAAATAATATTAAATTATTAAATTATTTCTTTTTATTTGTATTTGTATTAAAATTAACAAAAAGTTATAAAAACATTATATAAATTATTTTAGTTTAAAGCTAATTTATTCTTATAATTAATTTAAATTAATTTAATAATAAATTTATAATAATAAAATAAATTATAATTATAAATATGTTTATACTATAATAGCAAATTTTTAAAAATAAAAATTATGCTTATTCAATTTAGCACATATTTAATTTCTTATAGTATCGCAATATCAATTATTTTGGTTCTTGTACTAACATTTGGTTTTGTATATCTAAAAAAAGTTAAGATTGTTCCTATAAATTATGAGTCAATAATAGGAAGTATAAAAGATGGTGTTATTGTTCTGGATAAGGAAGGCAGGATTATGTAATAGTTCATGCAGGCACAGGATTTATTTTCTACAGGCAGGGATTTTATCGGAAGGTCCATAGATTATATCTGGCATGATTATAGTATTAATTTTACTGATGGTGAGCAGGAAGCTGAGAAAGATGTGATGATTAACACCCATCAGGAAGATAAATATTTTAACATATCAGTAAGTTTGCTAAAAATAAGCAGTATGGAGGTAGGCGGCAAGCTGATAATTGTCAGGGATATTACTGAAAGGAAAAAATCAGAGGAGAAGATAAGATATATAAGTTTTCATGATAATTTAACGGATCTTTATAATAGAGCATATTTCGATGAAGAATTAAAGCGTCTGGACAGGGAACGCCAGCTCCCTTTAAGCATAATCATTGGTGATGTTAATGGCCTGAAATTAATAAATGACGGCTTTGGTCACAAAAAAGGGGATCTACTCCTGAGAAAATGTGCAAAAGTCCTTGTTAAAAGCTGCAGATCCGAAGATATTATCTGCAGATGGGGCGGAGATGAGTTTGCAATACTTCTGCCAAAAACTCATGAGGAAGAAGCCAAAGAAATTGTTGAAAGGATAAGGCTTGGATGCAAGGTTCTGGAAAATAAAAAACTTCCTTTAAGCATATCTATTGGCATAGCAACAAAAACGGATCATTCGCAAAACTTACAGAAGGTCATTAAGAATGCTGAAGATAGAATGTATCGAAGAAAACTAGTTGAAAGAAACAGCATATCAAGCTCGATACTTTCTGCTTTCAGCAGAGCTCTTTTTGAAAAAGGTCTTGAAACTGAAAAGCATACCTATAGAATCAGCGCTCTTTCAAGAAAAATTGGTAAGGCAATTAACCTTTCGGAGGACCAGTTAAATGATTTATCACTTCTTTCAATATTGCATGACATAGGAAAAGTAGCTATTGCTGAAAGTGTTTTGATGAAAAAAGGCGAGCTGACCAGGGAAGAAACCCGTCTGGTAAGAAGGCATACGATTATCGGATATAACATTGCAAAATCCACTATACAGCTTGCTCATATAGCAGATTCAATCCTGTATCATCATGAGTGGTGGAATGGGAATGGATATCCTCATAAATTAAAAGGAGATTCCATACCAATAAATTCAAGAATCACTTCAGTTGTAGATGCTTATGATGTAATGGCAAACGGTTCTCCATATAAGAAAGCAATTTCAAAGAAAAAATCAATCGAAACCATAAAAGAATTATCGGGCATTCAATTTGACCCCGGACTTGTTAAAATATTCGTTGAGATACTGGATGATCTTGGAGACGATTATACGGAAGAAATTGAAAAATATGAAGTTTTTAAATTGGTAAATGAAGAAAACAGAATCAGTATTTTAAAATC
>JAMCVO010000187.1 GCA_023475715.1 Actinomycetota bacterium | reverse complement strand
AAAACTTATTCAAAATCTTAGAGGTCATTATCCTCGCCCTCAATTTTAATTTTCTTTGCTCCGTTTTCTTTTCTTGCAAGATAATTCTTAAAGCAAAGAACCACATCTTCCGGACATCTGTCCAGGATAACCGCATCCCTTCTTTTAATAAGAATGATTATGGATCTTAAATTCATTCCATGCTCATACATCAGTTCCCTGACATATTCCAGCCAGTTTATGTCCTCCTTCGAATAATATCTTTTTCTTCCCCTCCGAAGCGGACATACAAGACTGAATTTTTCATAATAATATAAAGTTCTGCTATTGATCCCCAAAAACTCAGCAACCAGCTCTATAGGATAACTTTTGTCAGCTTCGTTAAACAAACTTGCCACCTATCCTTCTCTTTAACAAATTTTAATAAATAAAAAAATAATTGTCAACGTTATACTTAAAGTTTTTTCTAAAATAATTAAATTATATTTTCACTTTAAATGAAAAACATTTTTACAATTATTTTACATGATATTTTTCAAAAAGCAATATGCTTTTAAAAATTATTTTATTTATCTTTTTATTAATTTTTTATTAGAATAAACTTTAAATTAAATAACAAGATATCGTGTCTTAATACTTATGGAAGAATTAAGCAGCTTTTTTTTAAGGAGCCAGCGCAAAACCGTTAATCAGATCATTCTTGCCTTCGCTTTAGCAATTATAACCGGAGCTTTGATTCTAATGATTCCAATCATGACAAGGAGCGGAAAAATAAGTTTTATAGATGCCCTCTTTACTGCAACTTCCGCTACCTGTGTTACGGGCCTTATAGTACAGGATACAGCAACTTTTTTCACTGCCGGAGGTAAATCGGTAATATTATTTCTTATACAGATAGGCGGTCTCGGGATAATGACCGTGACTTCATTTTTCGCACTGATGCTTGGCAGAAAAATAAATCTTGGTGACAGATTTTACATAAAAACAAGTTTCGGTTTAAATAAGAAATTCAGCTCCGCCAGATTTTTTGTAATAATAGCTATAACAACAATTTTTATTGAACTTATGGGATCACTTTCACTTGCAGCAGTCCTGTTTTTTAAATTTGGGCAATCGATCAGAAGTTCATTTATCTCTGGTATTTTTCACAGTGTCAGTGCTTTTAATAATGCAGGATTTTCAATATACTCAAAAAATCTCGAAGGTTTTGCCGGAGATCCCACTTTTAATATTACCATCATGCTTCTGATAGTCACAGGTGGAATAGGTTTTTCGGTAATATCTGAAATCTTAGAATACAGACGTACAAAAAAAATCTCTCTTCATACAAAGATTGTATTACTTACAACTTTCATGCTTATTATAATTGGAGCATTGTTATTTTTCCTGATGGAATTTAAAAATCCGGCTTCGATTAGAGATCTTCCAAACAAAACCAAGGTTTTAGCCAGTTTCTTTCAGTCAATAACACCAAGAACAGCTGGGTACAATACCATAAATATGGCTACTCTTAACGAAGCCACCCTGCTTATCCTGGTTATCTTAATGTTTATCGGAGCCTCACCGGGCGGAACTGGAGGAGGAATAAAGACTACGACTTTTGCTTCCATTACTCTTGGAGGTATTTATTCTTTCAAGGGACAGAAAAACATTTCAATCTTTAAAAAAAGAATCCCGCAGGCAATAGTTCTCAGAGCCCTGACTTTAACCTTAACAGCAATTTTACTGGTACTGACAGCTTCAATTGCAATAATGTTAATAGAAAGAGAAAGTTTTATAAAAGTAATTTTTGAAGTAACCTCAGCATTTGGAACTGTCGGTTTATCAACCGGGATAACTCCGGAACTGACAACTGCCAGCAAGGCAATATTAATTGCCTGTATGTTTATAGGCAGGATAGGTATCAGTGCGCTGTCTCTTGCAATTGCATCAAGAGTTCATCCGGAAAAAATAGAGAGACCGGAAGAATCAATATCAATAGGATAAATTATTTTCTATATTTTTTCCTGTGCCTGGATTTTAAAAGTAGTTGTTTTTATTTCAGGTTGTATTTAAAATTTAGTATTATTTGCTGATTGATGATTATTTCATTAAAACATTAAAAAGACGGGATACATGAAAAGATCATTTTTAATTATAGGACTTGGAAGATTTGGAATAAATTTAGCCAGAACTCTTACAAAAGAAGGCCATTCGGTACTCGGAATCGATAGTGATGAAAATGTCATACAGAAATTTTCTTTTGAAATTGACAATGTCATGAAAATGGATTCAACGGATTCTGAAGCTCTTGACAGTCTTGGAATTTCCGAATTTGAAGCTGTTGTCATATGTATCGGAGAAAAATACATTCAGAATTCAATACTTGCCACTCTTTTAGTAAAAGAAAAAGGTGCCAAAAGAATAATAGCAAAAGCAGGTACCAAAGTTCAGGGCAAAGTGCTATCCAAAGTGGGTGCAGACACAGTAGTATATCCTGAAAAAGAAATGGGCGAGCGTGTAGGAAAAATACTGAGCAGCAATAATATAATTGATTATATAGAACTAAGTTCGGATGTAACGATTCTTGAGCTTAAAACTCCTGGGTTGATGGTAGGCAAGGATCTTATTGAATTAAATCTCAGAAAAAAATACGGAGTTACAATAATAAGCATTAAGGATTCCGCAGGAAATGTTTATACACCTCCTGACGTAAATTATAGATTTAATGCAGAAGACATCCTGACCCTGATAGGAGAAAACAAACTGCTTAAAAAGCTGCACTTTATAGATTTCTAGGCTGGCTATTGTAAATAATAAGAAAACCCTATAACCTCAATAAATCCTTCTGAGGTAGAAAAATTAAAGAGTTAAGAACATTATTTAAATATTTTAAAATGCATAAGCTTAATATGGTTTTAAGTATTATATATATGCTTATTGCAGGACTGATTGGGCTTTTAACACCATGGGTTTTAAGAATTGCAATTGACAGCATCAAAACTGAGACAATTTCCTTCCATCTGTTAAAATTTTCCTCTTTTCTAATGGGAATCGTAATTATCCAGGGCATATTCAGGTTTTATATCAGAAAAATACTTATAGGGGTTTCCAGAAAAATTGAATACAGTTTAAGGATTGATTTGTTTGCGCACATCCAGACCCTGGATTTGTTTTATTTTACGGAAAACCAAACCGGAAGCATAATGGCCCTGCTGACAAACGATATTGATGCTGTAAGAAACTTTTTAGGGCCCGGAATTATGAATCTCTTCGACACAATATTCGTATTTTTTTCAACTTTAATCGTAATGTTTCTCATAAATTACAAACTTACATTATATTCATTGGTTGCAATCCCTATTTTACCGTTTATTGTATGGAAATTAAGCAGCATTATTTACGAAAGATCCAAAAAAAGCCAGGAGCAGTATGCCATCGTTTCTGCCAGGACTCAGGAATCATTTTCAGGAATAAAAGTAGTTAAATCATTTACTCAGGAGCAAAATGAAATTAACGAGTTTTCCATTCTCAATGGGGAATTTATTAAAAGAAATCTATCCCTTGCGCGCGCAAGAGCTGTTTTCTGGCCGGTGATGATTCTGATAGGAGGCATAGGTTCTCTCATTGTCCTTTATGCAGGAGGAAGGCAGGTCATTGCTAATGAGATAAGCCTTGGTGAATTTGTCCAGTTTTCAGCTTATATCATGATAATTACATGGCCCCTTATTTCGCTTGGCTGGGTAATTAACCTAATCCAGCGCGGAGGTGCTTCAATGGGACGGATAAATGAAGTTTTCAGAAGAGAGCCAGTAATAAAATCTCCGGATAATCCTGCCCCTGTCAGCAAAATAATGGGAAATCTGAAATTCGAAAACATTTATTTCAGCTATCCCAAAACAACCCGACATGCACATATTGCTTTTAAAGATTCGTCCCCATCCTTAAGCAGCGAAGTTCCTGATGAAGATATGAAAAATGAAAAAGAACCAATTGCCCTATACAATCAAAACTCTTACGATGGCAGTGATTTAAAACAGGTTGATGTGACAAATAAATCCAGTATTGTGAATCCGCAAAATAAAAATGCTGACTATATACTCAAAAACATTAACTTTGAAATCAGAAAAGGCATGACGATGGGATTAACAGGACTTACGGGCAGCGGTAAAACTTCGCTTGTAAATTTAATCCCCCGTATTTACGATCCTGACCTCGGTAAAATTTTAATCGATGGCATTGACATCAGGAAGATCCCGCTTGAATTGCTTCGCAAAAGTATAGGACTTGTCACGCAAGAACCGTTTCTCTTTTCAAAATCAATCAAGGATAATATCATTTATGGAAGGGAATTCTTATTTGAATGCATCCCGCAGGAAGAATTGAACACAATGATAGAATCAGCAGCAAAAACCGCCATGCTTCATGACGAGATAATGGGATTCCCTCATGGATATGAGACTATAATAGGAGAACGCGGGGTTACTCTGTCAGGAGGACAGAAACAAAGGCTTGCAATTGCCAGAGCAATGATAACGGAACCGTCAATTCTTATACTGGATGATTCCTTTTCAAGTGTCGATACCCAGACAGAGGAATTGATTTTAAGATCCCTTAAAGAGAAAACAAAAGACATTACAACAATACTGATTTCCCACCGAATATCAACAATAAAAGATGCTGACTTGATTATTGTAATGGATAACGGCAGTATTTCTGAAATCGGACCACACAGTACTTTAATAAAGAAAACCGGAATATATAAAAGATTATATTTACAACAGCAATTATCACTAGAGCTTGAAGATGAGATAGAGGAAATCTAAAAATGGTCCCGGACAAAGAAAATAAAGAAAAGATGGAAAACATTTATGATAAGGATACCGTAAAAAAACAGGCTGATACAAAAATACTTTTCAAGCTCTTAAGATATATCAGACCTTATAAGTTTATCTTTATGTGCACATTGTTTCTGCTCCTTGTCAGTGCCGGAATCGAGATAGCAGGTCCGTTTATAGTAAAATTGGCAATTGATAAATATCTGACCCCCAAAATATATACCGGTTTTTTATTTATGATTTTGTTATTCGGCTTAACAATAATTCTCCAATTCGTCATCAGGTATTTTCAACAATATCTGACGGAATACATGGGTGAAAAAATCATGTTTAGCCTGAGAATGGATATCTTTACGCATATACATAAAATGGAAATGTCCTTCTTTGATAAAAACAGGGTGGGCAGGCTGATGACAAGAGTTACTACAGATGTTCAGACATTAAATGAAATGCTTTCATCCGGAGTAGTAGCTTTGTTTGGAGATGTTTTCATGATTGCGGCAATTATAATTGTGATGCTGAATCTGGACTTAAAATTATCACTGGTTACATTTTCAGTCTTAATCTTTCTGACAATTGCAACAATTATATTCAGACACAAGGTAAGAATATATTTTAATAAAATAAGGGAAAAGATTTCCGCCATTAACTCCTATCTTCAGGAGTCAATTACCGGAATTATCACTGTGAAAATTTTAAACCGCCAGAAAAAGAACAACGAAGAATTCAGCAATTTGAATAATGACTACCTGGCTGAGTATATAAAAACAATCTTCAGTTATGCGGTATTTTTCCCTGTTATTGTATTGATTGAAACACTTGCTATTGCCTTGATTATCTGGTTCGGGGGCGGGCAGGTAATAAAAAGCATATTGACCCTGGGAACACTGGTGGCATTTATCCAGTATATAGAAAAATTCTTTCACCCTATCAGCGATCTGAGTGAAAAATTCGGTATATTACAGGAAGCTATTGCAGCTTCTGAGCGTATTTTCAGTCTCCTTGAAACAAAACCTGCTATAAAATCACCTATTAATGCCAGAATACTGGCCGAAATCAAAGGAAGTATCAAGTTTAAAAATGTGTGGTTTGCCTACAATCATGATGATTACATTCTGGAAGATATTTCTTTTGAGGTAAATCCAGGGGAAAGCATTGCATTTGTAGGAGCAACCGGCTCAGGTAAGACATCTATTATAAATATACTTAACAGGTTTTATGATATAGAAAGAGGAAATATTTATGTAGACGACATAGAAATAAGAGAATTTGACCTGCAAAATCTGAGACGGCATGTTGGTGTAGTACAGCAGGATGTATTCTTATTTTCCGGTTCAATTATTGACAATATCAGACTTGGCAATAAAGATATTACTCTTGAACAGGTTGAAAAAGCAGCAAGATTTGTTAATGCAGATAAATTCATAGAAAAACTTCCGGATAAATATTATCAGGAGGTAAAAGAACGCGGACGAA
>JAMCVO010000192.1 GCA_023475715.1 Actinomycetota bacterium | reverse complement strand
GATGTCCTTTCCTTTTCATATCTGGGTAATCATGCAGAATTCAACATACAAAAGGGATTTAAAGCTGTAGGTGAAATTATAATCTCACCAGAGGTTGCTAACGATAATATAAAGTCAGGTAAAATAATTCAAAAATCCGGCTGGGATATTAAGAAGGAAATTGTGCTGCTCATAATACATGGGCTGCTCCATATATTTGATTATGACCACGAATTCAAGGAAGATGAAATTAAAATGGAAAACATCCAAAACAGCATATTAAATGATGTACTGGTTAATTTCAGTTTTTAAAAATCGACATTAAACCTATATTGATCCCGATTCCAAAATTTTTCAGTTATTTTACAGGGTATCTTCGGTTTAGAAATTGAATTGAGAATTATGAGAAACAAAATAAATAATCTCATGGGTAAAAGGCAGGTGGCATTATTTTCGCTGATAATAACCATACTGCTTGTTATAGTAAAGATCATTGTTGCATATTTATCGAATAGCATCAGTGTGGTTTCGGAAGCTTTGAACAATGGGCTTGATTTGGTGACTGTTCTTATTACATTTCTGGCAATCAGGATTTCTACAAGACCTCCCGACAAGGATCATACATATGGTCATGGAAAATATGAGAATCTTTCAGCAGTTTTTCAGTTGGTTATAATATCTCTGCTCTGTTTTTTTATAACGTATAAATCTGTTCAGAGAATCATATCAAAAAATTTTGAATTAATTCTTAATAATTATGTATTCGTAGTACTTATAATTTCGATTCTGGTGAACATAATAAGACTGTATTTTGTAGGAAATGTTGCAAAAAAATATAACTCCTATGCTTTCAGGGCAGAATTTCTCAATTATTCAAGTGATATAGTGAGTTCACTGATTGTCCTGACAGGCTTATTTATTGCAAGAACAGGATTTTATTTAGCCGACCCTATTGCATCTATCATAGTTTCAATATTAATCCTGGGATTTGGAGCAAGGATGGCAGTAAAGGTCATAAGGAATTTTCTGGATTATATACCCAGAGAAGTTACCGAAAAGATTTACGAAATACTTGAAAAAATACCTGAAATAAAGTCTGCTGAAAAGATACTGATTCATGAAGTTGGCAATATAAAATTCGTAAATCTGGAAATAAGCGTAGATGATAATATCCATCTGTCAGAGCTTGGAAATCTGGAGAAAAAAATAAGATGCGAGATAGTAAAAAATTTTCCTGATTCAGAGGTAATGGTATCTGCAAAACAATCTCTTTCAGAAGATAATATAGACTGTATAGTCAAGGATATATTACTGAACCAGCCCGAAATAAAAGATATCCATAATATCTTTATTTATAAGATTGAAGATAAAATCGATATTTCTGTTCATGTTGAATTAAATAAATCTCTAAATCTTTCCGAGTCGGAAAAATTGACTGCCTTAACAGAGGATTTGATATTGAAAAAAATTACTAATGCTCGAAATATTTATATTCACATTGAAGATGCAAAGGATAATGAAAGCTGGAACGACATCACCGGCAGATCCGAGGAGCTGATAAACAGGATAAAAAAAGAGATATCAGCCTATATATTGCCCCAGTCATGTCATAATTTTACTATTCTTGAAAGAAATGGTAATTACAATATTGCTTTTCACTGCAGGCTTGATGAAAAAATGGAAGTGGAGAAAGCTCATTCGATAATAACTAATATTGAAAATAGAATAAAAAACCTTTGGGGCGGCATAAATGAAGTTCTTGTACATGTAGAGCCCGGGTAAATTTAATCCTGCCAAATCCAATTAATTTCCAATCATAACCAACTTTTTATTGACATATGTTGTAAAATTTATATTGGTTTATATTTTTTTGCCTAAAACCGGATAACCTGTTTTGAGTTTAATATTTGAATAATGAATATAAAATGTTGGAAATTGAAATAAGGACAATTAAAGATTTTAGCCTTGAACTTATTGAAAATATAAAAAAACTTGAAATTGAAAATCTGGGCAGTGATGCGGCAATAAATGAATGGCAGATTCCTGTTATGATAAGGTATGGCAAGCTTATAGTCGCAGAGCTGAAAAAAAACGGCAAAATAACCGGTGTCTGTGAAATTTTAAGAGAATGGAAAGAGGACAGAATAGCTTTTATTCACTCCTTTTATGTTTGTACAGGATACAGGATGCAGGGTATAGGTAAGAAGCTTTTAAAAGGTGCACTGGATATTCTAAGGGATGAAAATTTCAGGCAGGTCGAATTGACAGTAGATGCAGAGAATAAAGCAGCAGTAAAATTATACGAAGATTTTGGATTTGAAGTAAAGGAAGTCAGAACAAACGAGTACGGGTTGGGCGTTGACAGAAACCTTATGGTTCTCAAATTTTAAATATTTTTTTGAAAACGATAATTTGTCTTATGTGAGAAATATAATATATGTAAGAAAATTTATATGAAAGAAGAAAATTTCAAATCTGGTTTTGCGGGTTTGATCGGCAGGACAAATGTCGGCAAGTCTACACTGATAAATACTATATTAAAACAAAATGTTGTTATAACTTCCGATAAACTACAGACAACCAGGAACAGGATAAATTGTATATTAAATACAGAAGACGAACAGATAGTCTTTGTGGATTGCCCTGGATTTTTTAAGCCAAGAAATTTACTTGGCGACAAGCTGAACAGGATTATCTATGGGGTACTTAATGATGTCGATTTGATTATAGCAGTGACAGATATTGCCGGTGGTATCGGAACAGGGGACCAGTTCGTATTTAACAAGATTAAGTCTAAAAAACAACCCAAATTACTGCTGCTGAATAAAATTGATTTATTATCAATAAAAGAAAGAGATGCTATTGCAGGCAAATTGCTGGAGTTAAAAGAAAGCCTTGCTTTTTTTGAGCATATTCTGCCTATTTCAGCCAAAACAGGTGAAAATCTGGATGCCCTGCTGCAAATTCTTTTGAAAGAACTTCCCGAAGGTCCAAAGTATTTTCCAGATGATATGGTAACTGATTTTCCGATCCACAAAATGATTGCTGAAATTGTAAGAGAAAAACTTTCCCAAAACCTCTTTCAGGAAATACCTCACAGTATATTTGTTGAAGTTGAGAGTATGAAAGAAAAAAAAGACAGGTCGGGATTGCCGCTTATGAATATAGAGTGCAGCATACATATTGAAAAAAAATCTCAGAAATCAATAATCATTGGAAAATCCGGGGAAATGCTTAAAAAAATTGGCACACTTGCAAGAGCTGATATCGAAGAACTCCTTGAAAAGAGAGTTTTTTTGCGAATTTGGGTAAAAATTGTTGAAAACTGGAGCAAGAATGAATCTTATCTTACCCGCATGGGTTATTAATATTAAATATTTAATTGTAAAAAATAAAGAAAGGGTTGGTGGTTAAGACGCTAACTAGAGAACAACTTGCAAAAACAATTGACCAGACATTGTTGAATCCCACAGCAACCGTTCAAGCTGTACAATCTTTATGCGTGACAGCAAAAAAGAATCATTTTGCTGCTGTTTGCATTAATCCAAGCTATATCCCCATAACAAAAAGAATACTTTCCGGTTCTGATGTAAAGATATGCTCTGTCGTAGGATATCCGCTAGGTGCAAATACTATAGAAACCAAAGTGTTTGAATCAAGGGATAATGTTAAAAAAGGCGCCGATGAGCTGGATGTGGTTATAAATCTGGGGATGCTGAAAAGTGGCAATTACACATATATAGAAAAAGAAATAGGCATAATAGTAAGCGTAATAAGAAGAGAGCAAATGGCGGAATATAACAAGCATATTAATATTAAAATAGTTATAGAAAATGGTGCCCTTGAAAAAGATGAAGTAAGAAAAGTCTGTAAAATAATTGAAGAGTCAGGGGCAGATTTTATTAAAACTTCTACCGGTTTTGGCACAAGGGGTGCCGAGCTGGATGACGTAAGACTGATAAGGGAAGTTGTCACGCGAAACATAGGAGTAAAGGCAGCAGGTGGAATAAAAACATTCAAGGATGCACAAGCTCTTATCGATGCAGGTGCCACAAGACTTGGCACCAGCAGCGGTTTGAATATTATAGATGAATATGTCGAGCTTTTTGATAAGTAAATCTATGGAAGCACCTAAAATTTCGTGATAGCAATAAAGGAAAATTTTTATCACGAAATTTTAGATGCTAACTAAGACTTTTAACATTGTCGTATTAATAAATTAGTTTTTATAAAATATAAAAATAATGTCTTCTTATAGAGCAAAAGCCATCATTTTAAAAACTTATAAGCTTGGTGAGGCAGATAAGATAATCAAGCTTTATTCCCAAAAAAATGGGTTGATTGATGCAGTGGCAAAAGGGGCAAGAAAAATAAAGAGTAAATTTGGAGGCAGGCTGGAATTATTCAATTTTATCGATCTCGAGCTTGCTTCAGGTAAAAGCCTGGATATAATAACAAATGCCGAGATTTTAAGGAATTTCAGCAATATTCCTCTTGATTTTAACAAGTTTATTTTTTGCCAGCTTATAAGTGAAATAGTTTTAAAAATGCATCTTCATACCAATGAAGCTTCTCCGGTACTCTTCAAGTTAATTTATGTTTGTTTCAATGAAATAGACAATCTTTCGAAAGATGACATTTATTCGATAGAAAAAGTCACATGTTTTTTTATTGCAAAGTTTTTAAAGATTACCGGATATGCCCCCATAATTGAAAATTGCATCAGGTGCGGTACGACAATAGCAGGGGAAAAATCAGGCAAAATTTCATTTTCAATAAAAATGGGCGGGGTTCTTTGTCCAGTTTGCTCCAAATCTGCAGAAAACATGCCTGACATGAAAAAAGATTTAAGCCTGCCGCATTATATCTTAATTTCAGACCTTTTCAGCAGAAGGTTTAAGGATTTTAGGGGTATTGAGTTTGACAGGATAGTTCTGGAGGATGTGTATAAATTAATCAGCAGCTATTTTAACTACCATACGGACTGCCATATAGATTGCTGTAATTATTTAAATAAATTTGCTGCAGGGGTAAGCGGCAGCATCAAAAACAATCCAAATTGACTATTGAAGTCATTATAATTAAAATAAGAAAATTATGAATTTTCAGGACATAATTTTTAATCTGCAGAAATACTGGGCCGATAATGGCTGTCTGATAAGACAGCCGCTTGATCTTGAAAAAGGTGCCGGTACTTTTAATGCAGATACTTTCCTCAGGTGTCTTGGTCCTGAGCCCTGGAAGGTTGCATACGTTGAACCGAGCCGCAGGCCGACTGATGGACGGTATGGCGAAAACCCCTTCAGGACCCAGTATTATTACCAGTTCCAGGTATTGCTGAAACCATCTCCGGATGATGTCGTTAATCTCTATCTTGGTTCACTTGCATGTCTGGGGATAAATCTTAAAGAGCATGACATAAGGTTTGTTGAAGATGATTGGCAATCGCCAACAATCGGTGCCGCGGGCCTTGGATGGGAAGTCTGGGCCGATGGAATGGAGATTACGCAATTCACTTATTTCCAGCAAATGGGCGGTTTTGTATTAAAGCCTGTTTCTGCCGAACTTACATATGGGCTTGAGAGAATAGCTATGTATCTGCAGGACAAAGACAGTTTCTGGGAACTTAACTGGTCCGACTCTATGACTTATGGAGACGTCCAGTTTGAATCTGAAAAACAGTGGTCGCAATATAATTTTGATATTGCCGATGTCGCAATGCTTCTTGATTTGTTTGCAAAATATGAAAAGGAATTCGCAAGGATAATTGAAAAAGAGCTAGTATTTCCGGCTCATGAGTATGTCCTTAAATGCTCCCATATTTTTAACCTGCTTGATGCAAGAGAAGCAATCAGTGTTTCAGAAAGGACATCATATATTTCAAGAGTCAGAAATCTTGCAAAAGCTCTTTGTGGTGCATATCTTGCACAAAGGGAAAAATTGGGCTTTCCGCTTTTGAAAACAAAATAATTATTAAATGTTTTTGTGGGAAACTATAGGAAATCATGGGAAAGAACCTATTATTTGAAATCGGAACCGAGGAACTGCCTTCATCATGTCTTATCGAAGGTATCAGGAACATAAAAACTCTGCTGGAAGAAAAATTAACCGGCAATAGGATAAACTTTAGCAAAGTAATTTCATACGGCACTCCAAGAAGGCTCGTAGCTTTTGTTAAAGATCTTGACCAGATGCAGCAAACCCAGGAAAAAATAATAATGGGCCCTCCAAAAAATATAGCCTTTGACAGCAGCGGCAAACCTACAGGTGCGGCTGTGGGCTTTGTAAAGAGTTTAAATGTCGGTATTGAGGATCTGCAACCCGTCGAAACGCCAAGAGGCATTTATTTAACCGTAAAAGTAGTGGAAGAAGGCAGGCAAACTGAAAAATTGCTGCCGGAAATTCTAAAAGATGTAATAACTTCGATGACTTTCAACAAGCAAATGACCTGGGGAGATTATAGTATAAGATTTGCCCGTCCAATCAGGTGGATAGCCGCAATATATGGAAAAGAGACAATAAATTTCAGTATTGAAAACCTGGCTTCCTCAAATAAGACATTCGGCCACAGGACCTTAAATGGAAAACCCACAATAATTCGCAGTACCGATCTTAATTCCTATATTGAACTGCTCCAAGGTTTAAATGTGGTGATTGATACAGAAAAAAGAAGACAGCTTATACTGACTGGTATAAAAAAACTTGAGGAAAGCCAGTGGAAAAATAATTTCAAGGCTGTACTTGATGAAGGGCTTCTAGGTGAGGTTGTAAATCTTGCTGAAATACCCAATGTGCTTGTGGGCAACTTCCCAAGAGAATTTCTTTATATTCCCCGAGAAATACTTATTAAGGCTATCCAGCATCATCAAAGATATTTTGCGACAGTTGATAAAGCTGGCAATGTTACAACACGTTTTATAGTGATCCAGAATGGAATTTCAGATAAAAAAGGTGAAATAATCAGAGGCAATGAGCGGGTTCTTCGTGCAAGATTAAGCGATGCAAGGTTCTTTTACGAAGAAGATAAAAAAACCAGCTTTGAAACCTGGCATGAAAAACTGAAAGGTGTCATTTTTTATTCCAGGCTGGGAACACTTTATGAAAAATCCAAACGGCTTGAGAACATATGCATTTCCATAGCTGAAATTCTGAACTCTAGGGGTATATTAAAGAAAGAATCTGTTTCTGTCGATTTGATAAGAGCAAGCATGCTTTGCAAGTGCGACCTTGTAGCCAATCTTGTTATTGAATTTCCCGAGCTTCAGGGTCTTGTCGGAAGCGAATATGCAAAAGAAAAAGGTGAAAATACAGATGTTGCCAGTGCAATATTTGAACATTATCTTCCCAGGGTTGCGGGAGATATATTGCCCGATACTGATACAGGAGCCATACTGTCAATTGCTGATAAGATAGATACAATCGCCGGAATGTTTTTAGCCGGCAATCTCCCTTCAGGATCAGAAGACCCCTTTGCGCTAAGGAGAAAAGCTTCAGGCATAATTCTTACGGCACTTAAGAAAGGTTACGATATTGATCTTTTGAAATTGTCTGCTTTCAGCATAGATCTGTATCTAGAAAAATTCAATTTCAGCAATGTTGACAGGACAAAAATAATAAATGATGTGGTTGAATTCGTTACCGCAAGATATAAATTTCAACTGGAAAAACAGAATAAAAGAATCGATATACTGGATGCTATCCTTGGGGCAAATTGCTTTTCGATTATCGATATGGACCTGCGTTACAGAGCCATAGAGAATTATCTAAGCGCCGAAAATATTGAGAAACTCTCAGCTCCTATGATCAGGTGCAAAAACATTATAAAAGGGAGAAGGTTTTCAGAAATCCGGCCCGGGCTTCTTTCTGATGAATTTGAAAAAGAACTTTTCAGCCAGATAACCAATAAGAGCAATATTATAAGACGACACATGGTTGAAGGGAAATATTCAGAGGCTCTTGCGGAACTTACAGAATTCGGCAATTCAATTAATATTTTTTTTGACAAGGTGCTGGTTATGGATAATGATGAGACTATAAGAACCAACAGAATAAATCTTGTGAAAGAAAGTTCCTCTTTGTACCTCTTATTTGCTGACTTTTCAAAAATTGTTTAACTTTTTACTTTTTTTTGATACCATTAAAAATTCGCTTTTTATTCTGGTTTCTGCTTGCAAAGCGAAATTCTTTTAAATAAGAAAGCATCTAAAATTTCATGATAGCAATAAAGGAAAATTTTAAGGGCCATGATGGGTATTTCAAAAACACGCTGGCTTTTCCCCGGCGGGTAAAAGCCAGCTCAGTTTCAGGCTCAGCTCTCCTCCCGGAGGAGGAACCATGCCCGCTTAAGCCTTCAAATGGTTTTCTCAATACCCATCATGGCTTATCAATTTATTTTTTATCACGAAATTTTAGATGCTAACTTAAAATAATAATAACTGCCAGGTTATGGTTCAATGGCGGATTATTAAAATTATTATGATACTTAAGTTATAAATTTATTAGGAGGTATGGCAGTAAATGACTGACAAACAATATGTATATTTCTTTGGCGAAGGTACGAGAGATATGAAAAAACTTCTAGGCGGCAAAGGTGCAAATTTATCTGAAATGACAAATATCGGCCTGCCTGTTCCGCCGGGTTTTACTATAACTACAGAGGCTTGTATTCTGTTTAATGAATTAGGCAAAAAATATCCGGAAGGTCTTGAAAAGCAGATAGATGAAAACCTTAAAAAGCTTGAAGATAAAATGGGGATGAAATTTAATGATAAGAAAAACCCGCTTTTAGTTTCAGTAAGATCGGGTGCTGCAGTTTCCATGCCAGGAATGATGGATACTGTTCTAAATCTCGGTCTTAATGACGAAACGGTAATGGCTTTGATTCAAAAATCCGGAAATGAAAGGTTTGGGTGGGATTCTTACAGAAGATTCATCCAGATGTTTGGAAATGTGGTAATGGGGGTTTCCCACGATGAATTTGAGCATGCAATTCAAGCAAAAAAAACAGAAAAAAATGCTAAGATTGATACGGATCTCACTGCAGTTGATCTAAAAGAGCTTGTTGAGGACTATAAAAAAATAATCAAAGATGAAAAAGGTATAAATTTTCCACAGGATCCAAAAACACAGCTCAAAATGGCCATTGATGCTGTTTTTGATTCTTGGAACAACAAGAGAGCAATAACATATCGTAATCTTAATGGTATTCCTCATGATTTGGGCACCGCTGTAAATGTTCAGACCATGGTTTTTGGAAATATGGGTAATCACTCAGGTACGGGTGTTGCATTCAGCAGAAGCCCTTCAACAGGGGAAAACAAGGAATATGGCGAGTATCTTATAAATGCACAGGGTGAAGATGTTGTTGCAGGAATCAGGACACCACAGTCAATCTCAAAATTAAAAGAGGAAATGCCTGAAATTTATAATCAATTAATTGATATATTCAAAAAGCTCGAAAATCATTACAGGGACATGCAGGACATGGAGTTTACTTTTCAGGAAGGCAGACTTTTCATGCTGCAGACCAGAACAGGTAAAAGGACAGCCGCTGCTGCATTGCAGGCAGCTGTTGACATGGTAAATGAAGGATTGATAGATAAAAAAACTGCTGTTATGAGAATTGATCCTGAACAGATTGATCATCTCCTCCACAAACAGCTTGATAAAAAAGCACAGGATAAGGCAAAGTTGATAGCAAAAGGACTTCCGGCATCTCCTGGTGCAGCAGTAGGAATGGTTGTGTTCCATGCAGACGATGCGGTGCGGGAAGCAAAAGAAGGCAAAAAAGTAATTCTGGTAAGAACTGAGACATCACCTGAAGATATCGAAGGTATGGCAACTGCCCAGGGCATACTTACTGCAAGAGGCGGTATGACATCACATGCCGCAGTTGTGGCAAGAGGCATGGGCAAGAGCTGTGTCGCAGGGTGCGAAGAAATAAGAGTTTTTGAAAAAAAAGGATATTTCACAGCAAAAGATATAAAAGTAAACAAAGGAGACTGGATAACCCTCGACGGTAGCACCGGACAGGTATATCTGGGCCAGATTCCTGTTGTTGACGCAGAGCTTTCAGGAAATTTTGGAATATTCATGAAATGGGTCGATGAATTCAGAAAACTCGGTGTCAGGGCCAATGCAGATACCCCGAAAGATTCAGAAGTTGCATTAAAATTCGGTGCAGCCGGAATTGGTCTATGCAGAACAGAGCATATGTTCTTCGAAGAAACCCGAATAAAAGCTGTCAGAAAGATGATTGTTGCAAGAAATGAAAAGGATAGAAGAGATGCTTTAATGACCCTGCTGCCTTTCCAGAAAAAGGATTTCATAGAAATATTCGAAGTTATGCAGGGCCTTCCTGTTACCATAAGACTTCTTGATCCTCCACTTCATGAATTCCTTCCGACCGAGGATTCAGATATCGAGGAACTTGCAAAAGAGCTTGGACTTGAATTTGATGAGCTGAAAAATACAATAAAATCACTTCATGAAATAAACCCTATGATGGGGCACAGAGGCTGCAGGCTTCCTATTACATATCCTGAAATTCTTGAAATGCAGACAAGAGCAATAATTGAAGCTGCAGTTGAGCTTACAAAAAAGGGTATAATCGTCAAGCCTGAAATTATGATTCCCGTAGTTGGAATAGCCAATGAGGTCAAGCTTTTAAAAGGACAGATTGTTGAAATTTCAGATGAGCTCATAAAGAAAAATAATGTCAAGCTGGAATATAAAGTCGGAACAATGATAGAAATTCCAAGGGCCTGCATTGTTGCTGATGAAATTGCTGCGGAAGCGGAATTCTTCAGTTTTGGAACAAATGACCTTACACAGTTAACTTTTGGATTTTCAAGGGATGATTCAGGAAAGTTCCTGCCGGATTATATCAAAAAAGGGATCCTTGAGAAAGATCCGTTTGCAACACTTGACCGGAACGGGGTAGGAGAACTGGTAAAGCTTGCAATCCAAAAGGGCAAAAAAACCAGAAGCAATCTCAAGATTGGAATCTGCGGAGAGCATGGAGGAGACCCGTCTTCAGTAGAATTCTGTCATATAGTCGGTATGGATTATGTGAGCTGTTCACCTTACAGGGTTCCAATTGCAAGGCTTGCAGCGGCCCAGGCAGCACTGAAAAATTAATTTTCTTCACTGCCGCTTATTTGTGCAAGTTGGGTATATGCAAGAGAAATTGCATTCTGTGCTATGGAATAATTCTCAGGGTATTTTTCAATAGTGAAAATTTTTAATGCTTCGCTGTAAGCTTCGATAGCATTTTTTATATTGGCTTCTGTATTTTTAGAAATGCAGGTTCAATTATTGCTTTATATGGAATATCCGCTGTTTTTATTTAAAATCCATACTTGTTTACGGATAGAGCGATTATATTATTTTTTTACCCAATATAATTGCTATAGCAAATGCTGAAACAATACCCAGGATACCTCCAAACCAGAATGGGGCATTGGAACTGATATGGTCCCACATAACACCGGCAATAATTGAGGACAGAAGCAGGCCGAAGCCTTGCAGCATTCCATAAAGACCAAGTACCGTACACTTCAGACCTGCAGGAGAGGTTTCAGCTATAAACGCTCTTTCTGTGCCGCTGATAAAAGCAGTATAAGCTCCATAAGCAACAAAAAGTAAAACAATTGATATTTTTGTCGTTAAAAGAGCAAAACCAATATATACGAGTCCAAAAATTATATATCCTGGCACCAAAATAGCGCTCCTTCCTAATTTATCGGATAATTTACCGGAAGGTATGGCAAGAATAGACGCTGAAATATTGAAAATTAGGTATAATAGTATTACTTGCGAGACTGAAAAACCGCGTTCCTTCGCTTTTAAAAGCAAAAAGAAGTTCGACGAGTTACCAAGACTAAATATAAACATGGCTGCAAGGTAAAGTTTAAGCTTGTTATCCAACCTCATGCCTTTAAGTGTAAATTTTTTATCTGTAATTTTTCTGCTTTTGTCCTCCTTAACGGCAGATATAATTAGGATACCGATAACAGCGGGAATAATTGAAAAGATGAAAGCCTTATGAAATCCAAAGTTAGTTGCAATAAATACAAACGCCAGCAGCGCACCAAGTGAGGAGCCAGCCATATCAAGCATCTTATGCAAGCCAAAGGACTTTCCGAGTTTTTTCTCATCGCTTGACTGAGCAACAAGCGCATCGCGAGGTGCGGTACGGATGCCTTTTCCTGTGCGGTCTATGACCCTTGCTGCAAGAACTCCGGCCCATGAAGCTGAAAATAATAATAAAATTTTATAAATCACTGCCGCTGAATATCCGAAAAACATAAGATGTTTTTTACGATGATATATGTCTCCTATATAACCACTGAATACTTTAAGCAGTGAAGCTATGCTTTCTGCGATTCCCTCTATAATGCCAACAATTGCAGGAGTTACACCAAGGGTTGATGTCAAAAATAGTGGAACCAGCGGGTAAACCATTTCAGTGCTCATATCAACAAAAAGACTGACAAGGCCTATCAGCATGATATTTGAAAAAATTTTTGTTTTTAATTGGCCAACTCTGTTTAAACTTTTCATTTTGCCAGTATCACTATCTCCTGTCGTTATGGTCATATACTTTATCGCAAAATTCTTCAAGAGAATCTGCACATTTCGATAGCATTATCTTAGACTTTTCACTAAGAGCTGCTTCGAAAAAATCTCTTGCCAAAATTTTTTCAAACCATTCCTTTAATTTGCCAAGCTCTTCTTCATTTTCCTCAATTTCAGCAAAGGTAAAATTTTTTCTTGCAATTTCTTTATCGATTTCCTGAAAGAAATCATCACATTTTTCCAGTAATTCCTTGTATTCTTCATCCCTTGACGCATTGAATCTTTCAATTATGATTTTTTTGCTGTTTTCATCTACGGAAGATTCCATAACAAATGCCTCGCCGCTGTTTTGCAAAACATCATCTTTGATTTCATTTAATAAACCATAATTTTTATCGGTGTTAGGTAATATCCACATGGATTGCTGAATGTTGACAGAACCAATTTTTTTTAATTTTCTCCATATCGACACACGTATTCTTGAAGGTTCTCGCGGCAATGTATAATTTATAACGATCCATTCATTTTGTTTCATAACCATCCCTCTAAACAAAATAGCTGACAAATGTAATACTGATTACAAAACATTATAGTAAAATGTAATACTGATTACAATAATTATTTTTAATTACGGATATCTATGTTTGATTTAGCTGCCCAGTTAATGATTAGCAGAATTAAGGAAATACATACGGCAAAGGATTTTAAAAAACAGATTTTCCTGAGAATATATGATAATAATTTTACGCAGGCAGAGAAAGAAAAAATTCTGCTTTCAATTAAGTATGTTCCCCATAATGCAGGTTCTTCTTGAGCTCTGTAAGCTCTATCTGTAACTGCTCCCATTCATGCATTTTAGAGTCAAGCTCTTTTTTTTGAGTTGCATATCTTAAAAATAATGAATGGCTTTCTGAACCTGTATATGAAACTGCAGAGGAATCAAGACGACACGTCATTTCTTCCAGTTCATTTTCAAGTCGCTCAATTACGCTTTCACAGTTTGTGATGCTTTTAGTTATTTTGCGAAGATATTTGAAAAATTCTTTCTTTTCAAGATAGATATCTTTTCCGGTGCTGACTGGCTGTCTATCGGTCTGTCTGCCAGTTTTATCAGCGATTTCTTTTTGTTTAATTTCAAGCTGGCGCAGGGAAGCAATTTTTTTCTTTTCAAGAAAATCATTGATGCTTCCTATATATTTTTTTATTTTATGATCCTTAAACTCATAAACATTGTCTACTAAACCATCCAGAAACTCCCTGTCATGTGATACCAGAATCATTGTACCGGTAAAACTCTCAAGGGCTTGCTTGAGAATATCTTTTGAGCGCATGTCAAGATGGTTGGTAGGTTCATCAAGAATAAGCAGGTTAAATGGTTGCAGCAGCAGTTTTACCAGTGCAAGTCTTGATCTTTCTCCGCCTGATAAAACTTTCACTTTTTTATCAACGTCATCACCCCCAAACAAGAAAGCTCCAAGAAGTGCCCTTATTTTGGTCCCGGCTTCAGCAGTAGAAATTTTGTAAATAGTATCTAAAACGGTTAATTCTCCATCCAGCAGCTCATCCTGATTCTGAGCGAAATAACCAATTTTAACATTATGTCCTATTTTAAGGCTGCCAGTAAAATCCAGATCGCCCGCAAGAATTCGGGATAATGTAGTTTTACCTTCTCCGTTTTTACCGATAAATGCAATCTTTTCGCCTCGCCTTACAACTAAGTCTATATTTTCAAGCACAATTTTTTCCCCATAATTCTTTGACAGATTAATGGCATCAATAACCACATTGCCTGACCTGGGAGCAGCAGGAAATCTGATATGTATAGATGCCATATCTTCCTGATCTACCTCGATGCGCTGGATTTTTTCAAGATATTTGATACGGGATTGTACCTGAACAGCTTTGGTGGCTTTATATCTGAAGCGTTCTATGAATTGACTGGTATCGGCAATTAATTTTTGCTGGTTTTTATAGGCAGCCAATTGTTGAAACCTGCGCTCTTTCCTTAATATTGTATATTTTGAATAGGGGACCTTATAGTCATAAATTCTTCCCAATGAAATTTCAATGGTGCGATTTGTGACATTATCCAGAAGAGTTCTATCGTGACTGATAATAACAACTGCCCCGTGATAAGCTGCCAGGAACTGCTCCATCC
Organism: Actinomycetota bacterium; assembly: GCA_023475715.1. The sequence continues at coordinate 12,768 of JAMCVO010000192.1, read as the reverse complement.
ATTGAATTGATTCGATATCGAGGTGGTTTGTCGGCTCGTCAAGAAGCAATAAATCAGGGCCCTGAAGAAGAATCTTTGCCAATTCTATTCTCATTCTCCATCCACCGCTGAACTCCTTTGTTTGTCTTATAAAATCTGTTGGCATAAACCCCAGTCCCAGTAATGTTTTCTCGATTTGTTCGGTCATTCTTGATGCACCCAGGATTTCAATTCTTGAATTCATATCAGATATCTTACTAATAAGCCTAAGATAATCATCAGAATGATAATCAGTTCTTTCTTCTACATCATGATTTAATTGAAGTATTTTGTTCTCAAGCTCAAGTATTTCCGAGAATGCAGTTTTTGCTTCATTAAAAAGCGTCTTGTTGTCAATATGTTTCATTTGCTGCGGAAGATAACCCATGGTCAATCCGGATGGCTTTTCAACAATGCCCATATCAGCTATCTGTAAACCCAGGATGATTTTGAGTAGTGTCGTTTTACCGGCGCCATTGTTTCCAACCAACCCGATCCTGTCTTTCGGGTTTATTAGAAATGAAATATCATTAAGCAATGTGCGGCTGCCAAAACTTAAGTTAATATGATTAATTGATATCATGTTTATTTTTAATAAATATAAAATTTTTAGTTTATTATTGATCCGTTTCTGTAAAATAATCAGGCATAAAAATATATCAAATCATAAATAATTACAATAATTCCAAATTAAATTCGCCTACTTAAAATCCATCACATGCTCCTATTTATATTTATCAGAGTTAAACTAGTCCCATCCTGGCTTATCAATTTATTTTTTATCACGAAATTTTAGGTGCTAACTCTTTTAATTAAAAAGTTGACAAACACGTATAGATTATACTATATTAATACGTGTAATAAAAATTAACGGAGATTAATATGGTAAAAAAATTAACATTGACTTTGGATAGTAACGTAATTGAATCTGCAAAAAAATATGCTAAAAAAAATAATATGAGCCTGTCAGGGATAGTTGGCCTTTATTTTAAAACTTTGTCCTCTGAAATTAACAATAATAAAATACCTCCTATTACCAAAGAATTGTCAGGAATAGCTAGTTTTGCTGCAGCAAAATCGGACAAAGAACTCCTTGAAGGAGCATTAAATAAAAGATTTTTATGATAGAAAAATTATTTATTGACACTGATATTATCCTGGATATAGTTTTAAAAAGGGAACCTTTTTTCCCTGATTCCCAAAAGGTGCTATCCCTGATTGAAAGAAACTATTTCTCAGGTTTTACATCATCCCTGGTAATAGCGAATTGTTATTATATTATAAGCAGTAACAGAGAGGAAAAAATTGCTTTAAAGACAATTTCAAAATTAAGATCTGTTTTAAATGTTCTTCCGTTTACGGATAAGGAGATAGGAGAATCCTTAAACTCAAATATAAAAGATTTCGAAGATGGTATTCAGTACTTCATTGCATTAAATAATGGTATAAATAACTTGATAACAAGAAATATTTCCGGTTATAGGGATTTAGATATAAATGTTTTAACTCCAATAGATTTTTTGAATTTGGAGAAAATAAAGAAAATCATTGAGTCAAAATCATAACTTTTTTTAAAGATATTCATGAATAAAAGCTTAAAAGAAGGCGAAATCAACACATTAAAATCCAGAGCCGATATCCAAAGCATTGTTTCGGGGTACGTAAACTTAAAGAAATCAGGTAAGAATTATCTGGGTCTTTGCCCCTTCCATAAGGAAAAAACTCCATCTTTTTCTGTAGATACACGAAGACAGCTTTATCACTGTTTTGGCTGCGGTGAAGGCGGTGATGTGATCAGCTTCATAATGAAAGTGGAGAATATTGATTTTGTCGAAGCTGCAGAATTTTTAGCAAAAAAGGTAAACTACAATCTGCAATTTATTCATGCAGGATCTCCTGAAGCATCAGAAAAAAGAAGCAGACTGGTAGAGTTGAATGAGCTTGCAAGGAAATATTATAATTTTGTCTTTTTTAAGAGCAAAAAAGCGGCACCTGCCCGGAGTTATCTCATAAAGAGAGGTTTTAAAAAAGAAACACTGCAGCTTTTTGAAGTGGGATTCAGCATAGACAGTTGGGAAAATTTTGCTGATTTTGCAAAAAAAAGAGGATTTACTTCAAGGGAGATAGTTGATTGCGGACTTGCAATTGAAAGCACGGGTAAAACTGCCAGCGATATTTATGACAGATTCAGGGGAAGAATCATGTTTCCCATTAAGGACCTTGTTGGAAAAACTATAGGTTTTGGAGGAAGAATAATCCCCGAGCGACAGGTGGCAGGCAGCGAACAAACATCCAATCTGCAAGCTGATAAACAAAAGACCAGCAATCTGTCAATCAGGCAGGCAAAGTATATAAACACACCAGAAACAAAGCTTTATTCAAAGAGCAGAAATATTTACGGTTTATTTGAAGCCAAAAACAGCATTGTTGACAGTGACGAGGCTCTAATAGTTGAAGGTTATACGGATGTGATGGCTCTCCGCCAATCAGAGGTAAAAAATGCGGTTGCAAGCCTTGGTACAGCTTTAACGACCGAACAAATTGAACTACTGGGGAGGTTCACCAAAAATATTGTGCTTGTTTTCGACAGCGATACTGCCGGAGTCAATGCTTCACTTAAGGGCATTGAAAGGCTCCGGGAATACAACGAAAAGCTTGATCTTTTTCATGACAGCAATATAAATATAAAAGTCGCGGTCCTTGAATCTGGGTATGACCCTGCAGACTATGTCATTAAAAATGGCAAAGATAAATTCCAGGATAAACTTAAAAAAGCGGCCACTATTATAGATTTCACAATTGAAATGATTTTAAAAAAATATAATATTTCCGACCTAAATGAAAAGCTTGCTGCAGCAGATGAACTGCTGAAATTTACTTCAAGTCTTTCATCTAAAATAGTCCAGGAAGAATGCGTAAAAAAAATAGCCTTAAAACTTAATCTAAAGGAAAATCTTCTTGTCGAGCAGATGCTCAAAAAATCCCATATCAAAAAGGATAAAACTTATTCAGCGAGCAATGGGATAAACGATGATTACAAAGAAACTGAATCAATTTCGCCATTTAAAAATATAGAGATTGAAGCATTAAAAATTATCATTAATGGAATCGGCAGTAAATTTGAAAATCTGCTTGATATAGGTCCGGAATATTTCAAATTTGATGATACCAGGAAGATTTACGAAGCGGTAAAAGCAGAAATCAAAGTCAAAAATAAAAAAGGGCAAAAGTTAAACTTTCCTATAGAAATTTCGTCAGATAACCTTGAGAAAGAGGATGAGAAAAAACTTTATAATCTTATTTTATTCAGTTCTATAAATTATACGGATAATGATCTTGCCAGTCTTGAAGTCTTCAATAATTTGAAAAAGATTTATATTTCGGATCAGATAGAAGAAATCAAGAAACAGCTCTCAAAACTTGAAAATTACAGTAAAGAGTTTAATAAACAAGATTTGAAAGGCCAGGAAATTAAAGATAAAGGGATAAGGCTGGAAAACAAGATAAGAGAACTAAGCTATAAGTTAAATGAGCTGGAGCAGGAAAAAAGAAATTATATTCTGAGTAATTAGGAAATAGGAAAAACATAGCTGGATAGATAGATTGATATTTTATCAGATTGATGTAAAATACTCTTTCCGATTATTTTGTTTTAAGCAGTTTTGTACTGCAATTTTTTTTATGTTTTGTTTTGTTTTATGTATTTTAATAATTTGAGGTGATTATAATATGAAAAGAATGTCTGAATTTAGGCTCGAAGAGGTTAAGGATCTCATTAATAAGGGCAAGGAAGAAGGCATACTTACTACCGAAGAAATTACTGAAACATTATCGGATATAGATTTGAGTAAAGAGCAGATTGAGAACATCTATGACGTTATACAGAATCTGGGTATTGAGATTGTCAGCGAAGAGGATGAAGATATTGACAATATAATCCAGAGAAAAAAAGATGAAGAGATACTTAAGAACAAGAAGCTCGATTTTAGTGTAAAGTCTCCGACTAATGATCCTGTAAGAATGTATTTGAAGGAAATCGGTAAGGTAAGATTGTTAACTGCCGCTGAAGAAGTTCAGCTGGCCAAAAGAATTGAAAAAGGTGATATGACTGCCAAAAGCCGTCTGGTTGAGGCAAACTTAAGACTTGTTGTAAGCATAGCCAAAAAATATGTTGGAAGAGGAATGTTATTCCTGGACCTTATCCAGGAAGGCAATCTTGGTCTAATAAGAGCTGTTGAAAAGTTTGATTATAAAAAGGGATACAAATTTTCTACTTATGCAACATGGTGGATAAGACAGGCAATTACCCGTGCCATTGCGGATCAGGCAAGAACGATAAGGATCCCGGTTCACATGGTTGAGACTATAAACAAGCTCATAAGGGTTCAGAGACAGCTGCTGCAGAAGCTCGGCAGGGAACCCACTCCGGATGAGATTGCAAAATATATGGAAATTACGCCTGAAAAAGTAAGAGAGATTATGAAGATTTCCCAGGAACCTGTTTCGCTTGAGACCCCAATTGGTGAAGAAGAGGATAGCCATCTCGGCGATTTTATTGAAGATTCAGAAGTTGAAGCCCCTTCGGATGCAGCGTCATTTACGATGCTTCAGGAGCAGTTGAGCGAAGTCCTTAATTCACTTAACGAGCGTGAAAGAAAAGTTATCCAGCTTCGGTTCGGTCTTCAGGACGGGCATCCAAGGACTCTTGAAGAAGTAGGCAGGGAGTTTGGTGTGACCAGGGAAAGAATAAGGCAGATTGAATCAAAGACCCTAAGCAAGCTTCGACATCCCAATAGAAGCGGGGCATTAAAAGATTTTCTTGAAACATAAAATATAAGTATTTGGTAAGCGCTTATAAATAAAGCACGAAATGCTTTTATAAAGCTTTTAAATTTACATTATTATTTTTTTTGGTATTTTTTGTTGAAATATAGTGTTCAAGAATTTATAATATCACAATGCACCTAGGCTTTCCTCGGTAGCTCAATGGTAGAGCGTTCGGCTGTTAACCGAAATGTTGTAGGTTCGAATCCTACCCGGGGAGCCAACTAGAAATACCTGACAGCGTACATGTATTAGATGTACAATAATTGCTGCGTGTAATTTGAATGGGATCCTGAAAAAAATGAATGGTTAAAAAGAAAAAGGGGAATATCTTTTGAGAGAATTGTTTTTCATTTATCTCAGGGTGCTATGCAGTTAACAAAATGCGTAAATTGTTATTTCACAACATTAATGGATTATAAAGATTTTTTGTAATATCACTTCAGTAAATAAGTAATTTATAGCGGAATAGTGAAATTTTTTATATATTGTGAATATCATTAATTAGAGAGTGCTTTAATAAGTTCTTCTTTATTTATTTCCAGGTATTTGGAAATATCATTTAAAATATTATTTAAGGTCCCGATTTTTAAATCTTTATGTTTGGGTATTGTTATGTGATGCTCTTTACCTTTAATACTTGAAGTAAGCCTGATATGACTTCCAGTTTGGCGTGTGATTTTATAATCATATCTTTTTAATAGTTGAATTAAATTGTCACTGCTTGTATCTCTTGGGATTTTCATACAGAAATCAATTCATCTTTTACCAAATGCAGTCTTATAATTTTTGGCATATCTTCTTTATCAAAATGGCATAGCACAGCGTCTTTTACAGCATCTTTTAATGATTCCATGTCTTCAGCTTCAGTAAAAATAGAATGATCCAGTGCTCTTGCTTCAAATCCACCTTCTTTTGATTCTTCTATTATAAAAATTATTTCATCCATTCAAACTCACCAAAATATTTAAATAATAAATTTTGTATAGGTAAATTTATCATATCTGAATTTAAAAAGAAAACTATATCTCATAAAGAGACTTTTACTTTATTGTTCTTCTTCTGGATTATGATAATTTCATTATTTTAAGTAGCTTCAACATTTGCTGAAACTATATCAAATATAAATAAAATACTTTTTTAGCAGCGATACAATATAATATATAATAATGATTTCTTGATTCTTGTTGATATGAAATACTTTGACTCTTTATAAGAGAACTCTGAAATTAAAATGATAATAGAAATAGATATTAATAAAATTAGAAGACCAGCAAAAAATAAAGAAGATGAAAACTATGAATTTCGTTCTTTTTTGAAAGGTTGTAATTTGGAAAAGGTAGATATAATCGTACAAAGACTATATAGGGATATATCTTCTAAAATTGACTGTAAAATCTGTGGGAATTGCTGCAAAAAGGTATTACCAGTGCTAAATATAAAAGATGTCAAAAAATTGGCTAATGGGTTAAAAATATCTATAGATACTTTCAAAGATAAATATCTAACGGAAAGAGAGAATAATGAAGGAATCACATTCAATAAGAAACCCTGTCCATTTTTAAATAATAACATATGTTCTCAATATGAATACCGTCCAAAGGATTGTCGGTCATACCCACATCTTCATAAAAAATATTTTGTTTCGCGTTTGATAAATGTTATTGACAATACATCAGTTTGTCCAATAGTGTTTAATGTCTATGAAGCCTTGAAAGAAGAGGTCTGGAATGATCCTGTGATTGATGATTTAAGTGACTTTGTTTAAAATTGTCAGGATTTGTGGTGTTATTTTGACCCATGAGATTTTTTTATATTATCAAACTAAAAACCTAAGTGAGAAGTTCTTATAGTTAAGGTTGAAAAAATGTTATTCATAAGTGAAGAACAGCTAAACTTATATATGTCTTTATTTAAAGGTAGAAATGACATATATGCAAGAAGATGGGAAAAAAATGGAAAATCCGGGTATACTCCTGCCTATAGATTTGATTGGAATGAATACTTAAGATATAAAGCCAAGGGTGGAAATTTTCAAAATTTTAGCAATAAAGAAAAAATACCACTGACCAGAGATGTAGTAAAGAAACATCTGATAGGAGCTTATTTTATAGGTATTTATCCCTTACTTGAAGACAATACTTCTTATTTTATTGCTATAGATTTTGATGGAAAAGAATGGAAAAAAGATTCAAGGAAGTTTATGGATGAATGCATGTCACTGAAAATTCCTGTCTACCTTGAAAAATCTTTATCAGGAATGGGCACCCACTTATGGATTTTTTTTAAAAATAAATACCCCGCCTCTAAGAGCAGAAGAATATTTTTAGAAATAATCAGAAAAGTATTCAATCTATCAGAATTTGGTAGAGAAGTCAGTTTTGACAGAATCTTTCCTAATCAGGACTACCATTCAGGCAAAGGTCTCGGAAATTTAGTAGCCTTACCTTTAAATGGTAGGTATCTAAAAGAAAATAAAATGGTTTTTTTAGACCATGAAAGTTTTAATCCCATTGAAGACCAGTGGAATTATTTGAGTAAAATAGAGAAGATTTCTAATGTGAAATTAGATGAACTGTATTCAGTAATAGTTGAAGATGAAAAATCATGTAGTTTTAATATTGCTGAGGATAAAAAATTATTTAAAACAGGTAAATTATCTATAGCATTAAAAAGTCAAATAGTACTAAATAAACATCAAGTCAATAAAGATCTGGCAAATTTTTTAAAAAGTAATCTTAATTTTATAAATAGCGAGTACATAATCAAACAAAAAATTGGAAGAAGCGTATATGGAATTCAGAAGTTTTTTAATCTAATAAAAGAAACGAAAGATACCATTATGATACCAAGAGGATTCTTAAACCACCTGGTAGATTTCTGTAATGAAAATAAAATCAACTTTGAAATTTTTGATAAAAGAAATAAGCTTGACAACCTTGTATTCAATTCCAAAATCCAACTCAGCAGTATTCAGGAGCAAGTGATTGATATTTGCGAAAATAAACAAGATGGCGTTATAGTTGCTCCCCCCGGTTTTGGAAAGACAATTATAGGAATAGAACTTATGGCCAGAAAATGCCAGCCGGCTCTTATACTTGTACACAGAAAACAAATATATGATCAGTGGATTGAAAGAATCCAGGATTTTTTGGGACTTAGTAAAAAGGATATCGGACAAATCTCAGCAAATAAAAAGAAAGTATCAAAATTTGTTACAATAGCTATGATTCAAAGCTTAATTAGATTTCCAGATTTAAAAGCTTTAAGTGAATCATTCGGTACCATCCTTATTGATGAATGCCACCACATTCCGGCTAAAAGTTTTAGACAGACAATAGTTAATTTTAATCCGTATTATATTTTTGGGATGACCGCAACACCAAAAAGAAAATATAATGATGAGAAACTAATCTTTTTATATATCGGAGATATAATTTGCGACACTAATGATATTAACCAGGTTGCTGAAGGTCTATTTGAAGAAGATATTCAGCTGAGTATAAGAGATACCAATCTATATTTTCCCTATGACAGTAAGACCGATGATTTTCAGTTGCTTTCAAAAATATTAGTTTTTGATTCTGATAGGAATAGATTAATAGCTGAGGATATTAAAAAAGAATTAGAACCTGGTAAGAAGATATTGGTACTAACTGAAAGAAAAGAACACGTAGAGGTTTTAAATATTTATTTAAAATCGGCATGCGAGGTTATTACTATCACAGGTGATGATTCTAAATCTTTAAGAAAAGTAAAGATGAAGCAGATAGAGTCGGGTAATTTTCAAGTATTAATTACAACTGGTCAATTACTCGGAGAAGGATTGGATATAGAAAATCTAAGCAGTATATTCCTTGTCTATCCTTTTGCTTTTGAGGGAAAATTAATTCAGTATATTGGAAGGATTTTTAGGTCTAAAGGTAAAAAGGCTATCTATGATTATAGAGATAAAAATATCGACTTTCTTCTAAAGCTTTATAAAAAAAGAGAGAAATATTATCGCAGTGCCAACCTCTTGTGAAAATCAGGAAAATTACAGGACTCTGAAACAAATGCCAATAGCCACAGTTATTGCACAGCTGCATTATAAGGAATTTAGGGATCATCATGCTAAAAAATAGCTAAAGGAAAAACTTACACTGAAGCAACTCTTTCCGGTACAAGAAAACTTGCGTATTGTATTTATGGAGTATTAAAAAGAAGAACACCATATATTATAAAATTATAAATAAGTGTCTTAAAATGTTTTGACCATATGCACAAATAATGGAGCTTTCAATTATTAAAAAAATAACAATGAGACATTCCTTTTTTTATAGTGTACCATTTGTCTCATTCACGGATGAAAATGAGACAGTGCTTGACAACAAAACATTCTAGGATCAGATACTCGTTTTACTTTTCTATTGACATTCCATTCAAGGACTCACTTTAAATCCTGACCATACTGCTGAGCCAATTCATATACTCACTACCATTATTCCTACTAGTACTGGCAGGAATTTCTTTGTACCATTATAAAATATTTGAAAATTTCATATGAATCATGATAATATTCATGATAATAAAAAGCCAACCAAGAGGAAAAATTTTAAGTTATTCCGCATGGTTTGCATGAGGTGAGTAATGAATAAATCAAAAAATAATAAATTAAGAATTGAAAATATAAAATTAAGATTTAAAGGAAATCCATTTTTTACTTTTAAAGAATTATATGAATTTTATAAGGAAGAAGAACCAGACTTAAAAACAGGTACATTCAAGTGGAGAATATATAAATTAAGAGAAAAAGGCATCATTAGGGATTTAAAAAGAGGTGTATATAAATTAGGTAGTTTTAAAGAGTTTGTGCCTGTAATTAATTCAAATATTAAAAGATTATATAGCTATTTAATAAAAGCATATCCTGATATTCAAATAGATATTTGGGAAACATCTTGGCTTCATAATTTTATGAACCATCAACCATTCAATTCATTTATTATTGTTGAAATAGATAAAGAAGTATTGGAGTCTGCATTTTATTTCTTAAAAGAAAAAAGGAATTCTGTTTATATTAACCCAAAAGGAGATGATATAGAGAGATATATATCAAATGAGAAAAATGTAATAGTAATAAAATCTATTATTAAAGGTTCTCCTAGTAAAAAAATTAAAAAAATCAATATCCCGAAAATAGAAAAAATATTAGTTGATATTTTTTTTGAAAGCAATTTGTTTAAAACTTATCAGGGTCAAGAATTAATTAATATTTTTAAAAGAGTATTTGAAGAATACACTATAAATTTGACAACACTTTTAAGGTATGCCAGAAAAAGAGGAATAAAAGAAAAAATGAGTAATTTTATTGTTGATACTATTAAAATTAAAGGTAGTTTTTTTGAATAAGAAATGATTACAGAAAAGAATTTTTCAAAGGATTGGATTTTTAATATTTGTAACCTTTTAAGGAAAGGTAAAAATAAAGCTGACCCGGAGTTAACAGAAAAGGTTATAATTGCACTTTTTTTATTGGAATCTATTAAAAAAACAGGTTTAAAATTTATTTTTAAAGGAGGAACTGCATTATTAATATTGCTTAATAAAATACATAGATTTTCAATAGATATTGATATTTTAATTGAAAGAGATATTGATAATAGTTCATTAATTAAAATGCTTAGAGACCTTGTCGATGGCAGTCATATATTTTATGAATTTGAGGAATTGGGCAGGATTAGCACCAAGACCATTAAAAAAACTCATTTTAAATTTTACTATAAATCTATTTTGGATGGCAGAAATAAATACGTTTTATTAGATACAGTGTTTGATGCAAATCCATTTATAGAATTAATTGAAAAAGAAATTTCCTGCGATCTATTAGATATATATGGTGAAGCAATCAAAGTATCTGTACCATCAATTGAAGGTATATTGGGTGATAAATTAACTGCATTTGCACCAAATACCACCGGAATACCTTATGGCGTCAATAAGGAATTAGAAATAATAAAACAGTTGTTTGATATTAGTATTTTATTTAATGATGTGAAAAATCTTAATGTTGTTAGTGAGACTTTTTCAAATGTTGCAAAACAAGAACTTGGCTATAGAGGAATAGCAATAGATTTAGGCGAAATATATGATGATATAATTAACACCTCGATAATTATTTTATTTCGAGGGGGCATTAAAAATGAGGAGTTTATAAATCTTTTAGCGGGAATAAAGAGAATCAGGAGTTTTATAATTTCAAAAAATTTTATTTTAGAGGAAGCAGTATTAAGCGCTGCAAAAACAGCTTATCTTGCTATCTTATTAAAGAATAGAGTTCGTAGTATAGAGTTTTTTAATAGTAGAGAAGATACAATGAATTTGGATATTACTGATGAAAGGTTCAGAAAAAGTTTTAAATCAATAAAAAAATTTAATCTTGAAGCATATTATTATTTATATAAATTTATTGAAATTTATGCTAAAGAAAAAAATAAAAAATAATAAAAAATAAAATTTTTTAAATAATTATTTAAAAAATTTTAAGATTTTAAAAGCTGAAGGTTTTATATATTTTGATAGTAAACCAAGATCAGTAGATTCTTTTTGGAAATATAAAAGAAACTAACTTCATATTGGTGCAGGGAAACTGATTTTGGTGCAGGAAATAATTATTTTTAAGCTTAAGAAAGTTTAAAAAGCAGTTTTTAATGGTGCACAGTAAGTGCAGAACTTTTTATCCAGCTATTTTTGTTACCTTTGTGTATCTAAATATTTTTATAACAAATTCTATTTTTGATAAAGAGAAATTAAAATAAATCGAGTTCGGTTACACAATCATATCAGGGATAAACAAAAAGGGCACCTTAGAAATCCGGAAAGGGGTTTAAATGTCTATTGAGATGGGCGCATTTTGCCCCCACCCAAAATGCGCCAGAAACCAGAGATTGTGATTTAAATTTTTCAAATGTTTCAGCAAACTCTTTTTAAAAAAGTGTTTAATATTATAGATATTTTAAATTTTTTCTTTTACAGCCGTGAATTGTATTGGGTAAAACAATTTCAATGGTTTGAAGTGAGTCAGAAGAGGGGAGCCAACTCATACAATATATTTTGTAATAGTTGATGATTACATTTATTTAGTCCCTAATGTAAAAGAAGAAAAATACATTTTTTTAAAAACCATAATTCCAAGTAGAAAAGCAACAAGGGATTGTGAAAAAGAAATAGAGGAATAAAATGAAATTAGATAAAGAAGAAAAAAAGATTTTGGATGCATATGAAAAAGGGTATATAAAAGCAAAGCATCCTTCAGAAGAAGAGTTAAAAGAAGTAAAAAAAATAGCTGAAACCACCTTTAGGAAGAACAGGCGAATCACCATTCGCCTATATGATCATGATTATAAAGGAATTCAAAAAAAAGCTATGGAAAAGGGTATCCCATATCAAACTTTGATTTCAGGAATGATCCATCAATATATTGAAGGAGATCTCGTAGAAAGAAAAACGGGCTAAATGGATTTTCTACGAATCTGCCACCTTAATCAATTGTGTCTGGCCATTCGCGTGATGATGTGATATAGCTTTTTTGATATTTCTTTGTACTGACCTTCTTTATAATATGACTGTTTTCCTATTTTTACGGTTACCACAGGTATCCTGGGCAAGTGCCCGAAAGGCAGAATACCATTTCGCAGTATTCTGTAAAGCCCGTCTATTCTAATTGGAACTACTGGTATTTTCATATCTTTTGTTATTATGCCTATGCCGGATTCGAATTCATGAATTTTCCCATCAGGTGTTACAGCACCTTCGGGAAATACAAGGATATCCCAACCCATATCTATTGCTGCACCAATATTCTTAAATACCTGTTCAAAGCCAAAGACCCTTGAAATTAAGAATGAAACTTGCCGTAGTCATGTCGATAGGTCACCACTTCACAAA
>JAMCVO010000753.1 GCA_023475715.1 Actinomycetota bacterium | reverse complement strand
AGGATGGTGGGAATCATATTCGGCAACTTATCTGGAGAGAGATTTAAGAGAGCTTTCACAGGTGAGTTCATTAATTGATTTTAGAAATTTAATGCAAATCCTTGCATTTAGAACTGCAAGAGTACTTAATCAGTCTGAGGTTTCAAGAGATTCTTCAATATCACAACCAACTACCCACAGATATATTAATTTACTTCAGACTTCTCATATTATAGAAGTTATACCGGCATTTTTTAAAAATAGGACAAAAAGACTTGTAAAGTCTCCAAAAATTTATTGGATTGACCCATCAATGGCAATCTATCTTGCAGGTTTTTATGATAAAAAATCATTGGAGAACTCAAGGGAGTATGGCCTATTTTTTGAATCTCTGGTTTATCATCATTTAAGAATATCAGTCAATCTGTTTAAACCTAAAGCCAACATCTATCACTTTAGAACAACTGGTGGGCAGGAAGTTGATTTTATTATAGAACATGGAAACAAGCTTATAGCAGTGGAAGTTAAAATGGCTGATAAGGTTAAATATGATGATTTAAAAAATATAAGAATTTTTATGGAAGAATATCCTGAGACAATTGCTGGTCTTATCATTTATAACGGAACCGAATTACAATATATGGATAAAAAAATTATAGCAGTTCCAATATCAAATATTTTATAATTAAAAATATTGGGAAGGAAAAGACCCTTATCTGCAAAATATAGAGCGCAGGACGGAAGTTTAAAACCTGATATTGACAATATTGTATATTTTATCTAATATACTCGTTAAAATATCATTATTTTATCTAATATACAAATTAAAATGAATAAGAATGAAATTTTAGAAGTTTTAGAGGACTGGAATTTCTGGAGGAAAGATCAGGATACAGGGTTTACCCGTTTACAATATATTGAACAGCTGCAAAGCCTTAAAGATTCCAATCAGATAATAGTAATAACTGGTGCAAGAAGAAGCGGTAAATCATATTTAATGCGAGGATTTGCAAAAAAGTTGATCAGTGAAGGTATCAGTAAAGATAACATTTTATTTATTAATTTCGAAGACCCGCGTTTTTATAAGCTTGACATGGGTCTGCTTCAAAAAATTTATGAAACATATATTGAAAGTTTAAATCCTAAAGGTTCCATATATATTTTTTTAGATGAAATACAGGAAATACCAGAATGGGAAAAATGGGTCAGGACGATGCACGAACTGAAGAAAGCAAACCTTGTAATTTCCGGATCTAATGCCAGGCTTTTAAGCCGTGAACTATCTACACTTATTACAGGCAGACATGTGGATATAACGGTTTTCCCGCTTTCCTTCAAAGAGTTTCTATCTTTTAATAATCTTGAAGTAAATAATAATCTCGATTTTATAAATAAAAAAATTGATATAAATAGATTATTATCTGAGTATTTTGAATATGGCTCCTTTCCGGAAGTAGTACTGGCCGGCGCCAAGAAGCAAATATTGCTTGCTTATTTTGATGATTTATTAAATAAGGATTTAATCAGAAGATATAAAATAAGGAAAACAGGAAAAATTAAAGAACTTGCAATTTATTATCTAAGCAATATATCTGCACCTTCAACTTATAATTCACTGAAAAAACAACTTCTTTTAACAACAGATACAATTGAAAAATTCTCTGACTATATAGAATCTATTTATTTAATTTTTTTCGTAAAAAGATTTTCATTTAAATTAAAGGAACAGGAGAAAAGTCCAAGAAAAACTTATGCAATAGATATGGGACTTTCAAACCAGGTTGGGTTTAGATTCAGCCATAATACAGGAAGAATTGCAGAAAATATAGTCTTCCTGGAGCTTCTCAGAAAAAAATCTCTTAACCCTGAAATAGAATTATTTTATTTTAAAAATGAACGTCATCAGGAAGTGGATTTTGTAATAAAAGAATCTTTAAAAGTAAAAAGCCTGATACAAGTCTGTTGGAATATTGAAGATTTAAAAACAAAAAAAAGGGAGATTAACAGCCTTATTGTTGGACTTGAAGATTTGAACTTAAAAGAAGGTCTGGTTATAACTGAAGATTATGAAAACGTGGAAATTTATAAAGAATTTAAAATAAAATTCGTCCCGATACATAAGTGGCTCTTAAATCAAATATAGTGGTAAATTCAGCTTCATTTTTCTATGAAAAGAAATTACACTAGCCAAAACAATAAAATAATAAAGCAAAGGACCGAGAATGAATTTTGAAATTCCCTTCGGAAAGCAGCTTATAAGGCTTTCCATACCGGACAGCAATATCATCAATTTTAAATGCAGAGACAATAAAGGGTCAGGTTTAAAAGAAGAGCAGGATTTAATTATAAGTGCACTGGAAAACCCTGTATCATCTCAAAGCCTGACCAGTCTTGCATACGGGAAAAAAGATGTTTGCATACTTGTTTCCGATGTTACAAGACCTTGCCCATCCTATAAGTTTTTACCCTATCTTGTAAAAGAACTTAAAGGTGCTGGCGTCAGTTCCATTAAAATTGTTTTTGGTCTTGGCATACACCGGTCACATACGCAGGAAGAACAAATAAAACTTGCAGGGGCTAAAATAGTAGAGGAATGCAGCCTCATGGATTTTGACAAAAATAAATGCAGGCATATAGGCAGCACTTCTTACGGCACTCCGGTTGAAGTATCGGAGGAAGTGATAAATTCCGATTTTATAATAGCTACGGGAAACATCGAGTATCATTACTTTGCAGGATATTCAGGAGGAGCAAAGGCGATAATGCCCGGAGTATGCTCGTATAATTCTGTTTGTGCCAACCATTCCATGATGCTTGAAGAATCTGCAAAAGCCGGTGAGTTTGCCGGAAACCCTGTAAGGCAGGATATCGAAGAGGCAGGCAGGATGGCACAAATCGACTTTATTTTTAATGTAATCCTTGATGACAGCAAAAAAATAATTGGTGCGGTTGCAGGCAAAAACAACGAAGCATTTCTGCAAGGTATAAATATTTATGACTGGCTTTATGAAATCAGCTCTGCTGAAAAAGCAGACATTGTTATAGCATCTGCAGGCGGCTATCCAAAAGATATAAATTTATATCAGGCGCAAAAAGCTCTGGAAAATGTTAAAGGTATTGTAAAAGACGGCGGAATAATAATACTGGCTGCAGAATGCACCGAGGGTTTCGGAGAAGATAAGTTTGCAGAGTGGATGCAGGAAGCAAGAGACTTTGAAGGTCTTTTTAAAAAGATAAGGCAGAAATTTGTTCTGGGGGGTCATAAAGCTGTGGCAGTTTCCAAGCTTCTTACAAGTGCAAGAGTGATTTTATATTCAAACTTTGACAGTATGGCAACCAATAATATGGGCTTTGAAAAAATAGATGATATTGGCACTTTTATTAATGGAAAATTAAGGGAGAACAGGGATTTGAGAATTGCCGTGGTTCCAAACGGAAGATTTATTAAATACTGCTAGGAAAATAAACCTTTGGTGCTATTTCCTGATATTATGTTAAAAAGGAAGCATCTAAAATTTCGTGATAGCAATAAAGGAAAATTTTAAGAGCCATGATGGGTATTTCAAAAACACGCAGGCTTTTCCCCTGCGAGTAAAAGCCAGCTCAGTTTCAGGCTTAGCTCTCCTCCCGGAGGAGGAACCATGCCCGCTTAAGCCTTCAAATGGTTTTCTTAATACCCATCCTGGCTTATCAATTTATTTTTTATCACGAAATTTTAACTGTTAAAAAACTGTTGTTTAAAAACCGGCATAGTTTCTATATAATGTTTTTACTTAGTTTTCAATTAAAATTTGTAATAAAAAGATTTCCTGGAGGATTTTATGAATTTTAGAATAATATTTAAAATATTAGCTTTAAGTTTGATTATTGCTCTTCTGTTTTCTATAGTTACCTTAGGCTCAGCATGCAAAAAAAAGACACGCACCGGTATTGCTGAAGGAAATGAGATGCAGGAAAGCTCGATTTCCGATAATGGCAGCACTACGGAAACAGACTCCGGTACTTCCGGCTCAGATGGCAGCCAAACATCCGGCAGTACAGTGGCAAATTCCGGTTCAGCCGACAAAACATCATCACAGTCGGTATCGGAAACAGAAACAACAAATGAAATTATACCTCAGGAAATAACCGATCTTATCACAAAAGCAGATGCTTATTATGCAAGCGGCGAATATGCTCTTGCTTCAAAAACATACAGAAATGCTCAACAAGCCATAAAAAACTCAGATCTTAGCGAAGAGGCCCGGCAGATGGAGTTAAATTTGTTTGCAAACAAATATAAGAAGGCAAAAGAAATTACTGACACGGCGAGAATGCATTACGGAAATGCCATGTCGCTGGAGTATCAGCAAAGATATGAAGAAGCAAAAGAAGAGCTTGAAGCTGCGCTGGCAATTTATCCTAAATACAAAGATGCAATTGACGCATATGAAACTTTAAAAGCTTTAATGGGGCTTGAATAAATATTTATTCAGACTGAAATCAAATGAAGCCTGATAATGAATTATTAAAAAAGAAAAAAAAACGGCCTTCCCGTTTTATCAGGTTAATATTTACAATGATATTTATAATAGCTATTGTTTCCCTGATTTTCTACAGTGTAGATAATCCGGATTTCATTCCATCGATAAAGAATAAAATTATTGCCTTTTATACTTCTGATGAAAGTATTGCAGCAGACTCATCTGCTCTTGAATCAGGCCAGATAGGTGGCGAGAGTACTTCAACTTCTGCCGAGAGTTCAAGCGAATCAGTTAACAGTGCTGCTCCCGGCGATACAGTCATTGAGAATCCGGCTGACAATAAATTTCTATTATTATGGCAAAGGATAATTAATTTTTTTATCAAGAGAGCAAGTCAGGATAAAGACAAATTCCCTGATAAATTAAACATAAAAATATATTTTGCAGGTATCGGACAGCAGCAGGAATTTGTGTTTGAGGAAAGGACGATTTTTGCAGGAGATCCAAAAATTGCCGTTACAAATGCGGTAAAAGAACTCATTAATGGTCCCTCAAAATCTTATCATTTTCCCGTAATTCCGCCTGGCACAAAATTGCTCGGTGTGGATGTTTATGAAAATTTTGCAAAGATAAATTTTTCGCAGGATTTCCTGCAAAATAGTCTTGAGAGCGGAATCTTAGACGAATATGTCATATACACAATTGTCAACACGGTCACCGAGATCCCTGAAATTGAGGGCGTAATTTTTTTGATTGAAGGAATACGCATAAAACTTTACGGACAGGTGGACCTGTCCATACCGGCCATAAGGAATGAAAAGTATTTAAATTCAGAAAATGATAATTAAAGCGACAATTAATATGATGGTGCTGGTAATTAGCTGTTTATATATGAAACCGAACATAAAGAGGAAATAGATGACAGATAAAAAACAAACATGAGCTAACTATAAAAATATTAATAGAGAACAACAGAACACAAATATAAATATAAACAAAACAGTGAGGTATTAATTTATGAAAGTATTGATAACAGGCGGAGCAGGCTTTATTGGCTCAAATGTAGCTGACAGATTAATTGGCGAGAAATATGAAGTTGTTATAGTTGATAACCTGACAACAGGAAAAATTGAAAATTTAAACGAAAAAGTTAAATTCTATGAATACGATATAAGAGAAAAAGGTCTGATCGATATCTTCGAAAAAGAAAAACCTGATTATGTAATACATAATGCAGCGCAATTGAGCGTGCGAATCTCTGTCGAAGAACCTCTGTTTGATGCAGAAGTTAATGTACTGGGAGGCCTGAATGTATTTAACTGCAGTAAAGAAACAGCTGTAAAAAAAGTAATATTTGCATCAAGCGGAGGTACGGTCTATGGCGAACAGGAGTACTTTCCTGCAGATGAAAATCACCCGTTAAGTCCTATTTCGCCTTATGGTGTAGCAAAACTAACCTCCGAAAAGTATTTAAATTATTTTTATAAAAGTTTTGGTATGCAGTATTTAGCATTAAGATATGCAAATATTTATGGTCCCAGGCAGGATCCTTTGGGAGAAGCAGGTGTTGTTGCAATATTTTCAAAAAAAATGATTGAAGGTGAAAACCCGATAATTAATGGTGACGGTAACCAGACAAGAGACTATGTTTTTATTGACGACGCAGTTGAAGCAAGTATCAGGGCTATCCAATCAAATTATACTGGTTGTATTAACATTGGTACAGCACAGGAAACAACAGTAAATAAGCTATTTCAAATTTTAAAAAAAATATCAAAAAATAATAATATTAAGCAAATCCATGGCGCAGCAAAGCAGGGCGAGCAGCTTAGAAGCTCTTTGGATTTTAAAAAGGCAAAGGAAATACTGGCCTGGGAACCAAAAGTATCAA
>JAMCVO010000746.1 GCA_023475715.1 Actinomycetota bacterium | reverse complement strand
TAAAATCTGCCCGAAAGACCCAATTGGTTTATTATTTATTGATGCACCTGTACTTTGAGCTGCATCATCAATAAGCTTGATTCCATTCGTTTTGCAAAAAAGATCTATTTCAAATAAATTCGCTGGATTACCATACATACTCGCAATCAAAAGAGCTTTTATATGAAACTTTTTAGCGAGAAACTGTATGGACGAAATATCAGCATTTAAATCATCAGGATCAATATCATAGTATATTGGTTTAATATTTAATATTTGTAAGGGTTTTTGAATACTGTTACAAATATAGCTAGGCATTAATATTTGGTCATTAACGCCAAGAGATTTTAAACAGTGATAAAAGGCCCAACACCCTTTTGAAGCGTAGAAAGAATTATGGCCCAATAAAGCTTCAATTTGCTTTAAGTGTAGTGCACTAAAATTATAATGTGGAGGATTGAAAATATCTATTATAAAATATGGCATTCAAAAAAATAAATTTACGAAGATTATCTAATTGATGTAAATATAAAAGTTCAATGATGAGTGGGTTGAGTTTTTCAAACTAGTAAAATAAAAGCGATAAAAACCATGTATAAGAGGCGATTACATAATGAAAGAAAACAAAAAGCCCAAATTATCAATTTTACTTATTCAAGAGGCTCATAATAATATTTACCATCTTTGATAATGTCTGTTCGCTATTATATTTATTTCTTTGTTTTTTTATATTTTCTTCGCATTCTTTTATTGCCTCAGGATGTTCTACTGCATAAATAAGGATTTTAGTGAGTGCCGTAATATCACCATATATACAGACCCAACCAAAACCTTCCTCGCTTATGACCTGCCCTGCTTCACAGCCATTTGGAAGTGCACTTATGATGGGAATTCCAATTCCTATATATTCATAAAACTTTGTAGACATTAAAGTCTTAAAGATCGGTTTATTGATTATTGACAGAAATGCAATATCAGTTTCTCTCGACAAATATGCGATTAATTCTTCTCGCTGCAGATACCTAATTCTATTTATACCTTCGGTATTCGCTATAACCTCATTCACCATATAATTCCCAATAAAAGTTAATTCGATTTTTGATTTATAAGTCGGAGTTAATGTGTTCCAGGCATGGATAAGTATCTCTGGAGCTTGTAAAAAACCCATTTCACCGATATATCCAATTTTTATTTTATTATTGCATTGTCCTGTCGTTTTCGACGGCATTTTTCTAATTATAGGCCCATTAAAACCAAAGTACATATAATCTACTTTATTGCTTAAGAAGTTGAATTTATTGAGCAGAAGATTTTTCATTATTACAGAATTTGTAAAAACGTAGTCAGTATTTTTTAAATATTCACCTTCTATTTTATCTATATTGCGATGAAATTTATAATATACTTTATCTTTATCATACTCTGCAAAATCCAGTACATCATGGTAATTCGCAATATGTTTGATTTTGGAATTATATTTCTTTAAAAAGGCACCGATTTTTATGCAACCCATTTCTCCGCCGGTAGTAGTGAAGATAATATCTCCATCTTTTATTTTATTTTTTAAGTAAGAAATGGCTAATCTGCTCCAATAAAACAGATAATCGGTGACAATACCACTTCGCTCTAATATATAACAAATTATCAAAGGTAATCCGATTGGTAAATAATGAATTCCATTATTTATTGATTTTGCTTTCTTTGTATATTCAATGGTGATTACTTCTACATTAAAAAACCGCTTGAGAAAGGAAACTTGTAATTCTCGGGTAAGCGGTCCGCCTCCTTGCATTGGCGGGTATGTTCTTGTGATAAACCAGATATTAGTTTTCAATTTACTAAAAATTCCTTTATTTTTTTTAATATCTTTTCCGTTATATTTTTTTCATATGGAATTTTCAAATGCTTGCGCCGTTGATATTCTTTTTCGTCATGAAGCAGGAGGAGTGAGTTATTAATAATATTTGTTTTTTTTCTTCCTATGAGGCTATTTAATCCTATATCAACATATTGCATCCATTCTGTTTCTTCACGAATAATCAAGGTTGGTACTTGTAGGATCGCACATTCCTCCTGAACTCCTCCTGAATCTGTTATACAAAATCGGCTGTTTGCAACCAATCCAATCATTTCTGTATAACTTATTGGTTCAATGACCTTTATACCTTTTGCATTAATTGAAATATTGTATTTTTCAAGATTATTCTTTGTTCGAGGGTGAATCGGATAAATGATAGTTGTATATTTTCCTACTTCATTTAGAGCCTCACAGATTTCTCTCAATACCAGCGGATTATCGACTGATTCCTGCCTATGCATGGTGAGGATGATATAGTTTTCTTTTTCTACATTATATTTTATCAGTATTTCAAGGGATTTGATCGTTTTCAGAATCCTTTTGCAGCTATCGACTATAGTATTGCCTGCAACAAAGATTTCTTTATGACCCAATCCTTCACTAAGCAAATTGGATTTATCTTTGTCTTGGGATACGATTAGCAAGTCGCTGATTAAATCTATTATTTTTCGATTTATCTCCTCAACTTGGTACTCATTAAACGACCTTGCACCAGCTTCAACATGAATTATTTTGCATCCGGACTGTTTTAGCTTACTTGCCGCTAATGCTCCAGCAAGTCCTGTATTTGTATCTCCCTGGACTATTATTGCACTGGGACATTCCGTGAGTAAAATTTTTTCGAACTTTTCAAGAATACAAGCTGTCTGTGCGCCTGAAGAATTTGAACCAACTTCTAAATAATAATTAGGTCGTCTAAGTTGCAAGTCAGAAAAGAAAATGTCATCCATAGATTTTGAATAATGCTGTCCTGAATGGACAAGTATATGTTGAAAGCTCTCATCCAATAAGGGTAGTAGAGTCGACATTTTTATTATTTCTGGTCTGGTGCCAATTAACGTTACAATTTTTTTCAATTGATATTCCTCGTTATTAGCGATTAATTTCTTTAATGCAGGATGGGCATAACTCGCCTTGAGTTTTTACCTTATTTCCGCACTTACAAATGTAACTCATGAATCTAGCCGGATTGCCGACCACAAGCGAATACGGCTGAACCTCTTTTGTAACGACAGCCCCTGCTGCAACCATTGCATATTCCCCGATTTTGACACCGCAGACTATTGTGGAATTTGCGCCTAAACTCGCTCCTGTTTCAATCTGGGTTTTCGTGATCTTCCAGGCTGTATTAAAGGCACGCGGTATTTTATCATTAGTGAAAGTTACATTCGGTCCGACGAAAACATCGTCTCCAATTGTCACGCCATCATAAATATAAACTCCGTTCTGAATCTTGCAACGGTTCCCGATCGATACGTTTTTATCGATATAAACATCTTTTGAAATAATGCAATCATCTCCGATTTGGCAATTTTCACGAATCTGGACATTAACCCAAATTTTATTTTTATTCCCAATCTTCGCGTCGCTGCTGACGATTGCAGTATCATGAACATAATTATTCATATAAAATCCTCCAGTACTTTCAATATTGATATTCCGTCTTCAATGGTAGCAAGATTAGCATTAGGTTTCCTTTTCAACGAATCGAAATATGCTGATAATTCATAAGCCAATGGCTCGCCTTTTTTTACGAAGCAATCACGGATGATATACGAGTTGTTGATTTTATACGCCGAATATTCTTTTAATTCTTGTGTAATTAAATCAGCTTCATAATAGGCTCTTTGGGTTGCGACTTCTATTTTTCGTTTTTTAAAAGGAGTGAGCCAATTAGTTGTAATATTGGCGACTATGTTATCTTCCAATTCAAAGGATAAGACTGCATTGTCCTCATGGTGATTATGAATTTTCCGTGACCTAAAGATCTTACCGTCTATAATTTTTTTCCGGGTGATAAACCGTATTAAGTCTATATCGTGGACCGACAGATCTGTGAGTACACCGACATCGGAAATGCGGGGAGGAAACGGACCCACCCGCGTTATGCTGATCGAATATATTTCAGTATTCCCAATTTCTTCTTTTAACTGAAGTACCACTGGGTTGAATCTCTCGATATGCCCAACAGCTCCGATAACGTTATTCTTCATGATGGATGCGAGAATTTCATTGCCCTCTTTTACATTCGATGCCAATGGTTTCTCTATAAATACGTTTATTTTTTTTTCAATGCATTGTAAAGCTATTTCTTTATGTAAAAAAGTAGGTACAACGATGATTGCACTATCGATGGTTTCATTTGAAATTAAATCATCTACGCTTGTGTATTTTTTGTAATTAATGTCCTCAGTAAAGACATTATCGCAGACAATGATTTCGGAAATGCCCTCGATTGATTTGAGCACCCTTAGATGATTTTTCCCCATTTTGCCTAAGCCTATTAAAGCTACCTTCATTTTGATCCCTCATAGAATTCTTTTAATCCTGAGATTATGACATCCTGATGTTCCATTGTAAGAAAAGGGCTCATCGGAAGACTGACTATTTCTTTACAGACTTCTTCTGTTACAGGAAAATCAGAGGGCTTAAGATTCAAATATGCAAATACTTCCTGCGCATAAAGTGGCAGCTTATAATGAATCGCAGTGGGGATATCCCGAGCCTTTAAGAAGGCGATGAGATCTTCTCTTTCTTTAACACGAATGGAATACTGAGCGTATACGCTGGTACGATCGTTTTTTATATAGGGAGGGATAAGGTCTGTAATAGTTTTTATATTAGCCGAGTAATATTCTGCAACTTTTTTTCTTGCCGCGATTTCTTCCTCAAAATGTCTTAGCTTAATATTTAGTACTGCAGCCTGTATTGCATCTAATCTTCCATTGATTCCAATATATTTATGTGAGTATGTTTCGGTTTGGCCATGATTCATCATACAGCGCATTTTTGTTGATAAATCCTCATCATTTGTGAAGATGGCACCACCATCTCCGTAGCATCCAAGCGGTTTTGCCGGATAGAAGCTTGTGCAGCCTATTTGTGATAAATTACAACTTTTTTTATTTTTATATTTTGCGCCGAAACTCTGTGCTGCGTCTTCAATGATTATTAAATTATTTTTCTTTCCCAACGAAACTATTTCATCCATATCGGCTGGTTGTCCGTATAAGCTTACTGGAATTATTGCTTTTGTTTTTGAAGTAATTTTCTTTTCAATCAAATTAACATCTATGTTGTATGTTTTCTCTTCGATATCAACGAAAATAGGCTTGGCACCTAAAAAAGCAATTACTTCGGCGGTTGCAAAAAACGTAAAAGGAACGGTAATTATTTCATCACCCGGCTTGATACCGATTCCCATTAAGGAAAGTAAGAGAGCATCTGTCCCGCTTCCACAGCTTATGCAATATTGAGATCCTGTATATCGGGCTAGATTTTTTTCAAGATTTGCCACTTCCTTCCCCTGGATAAAAGCTGTTTGCTCGATGATATTTCTTATCGCTTCATCAATTTCGCTCTTATATTCAAAATACTGCTGCTTTAAATCAATGAAATTGATTTTCATGAAAACCTCCTTTGTTTTTTGTCCCTGCTAATAAATAGAAATGTATATACATTACGATTTGTATCACTCTACATTGCATTTTTGGTTAACGAATGATTATCTTATTAGAATATTATGTTTAGATATAAAATAGAAAATGAATCCATATGTAAGAAAGATCGATAATTTAATTAAAATCATTTGCAATGATATTACATTGAAAAGGATCGAAAAAAGGATAAATGCTATGAAAAAAATAAATAACAAGAGCATTTTTTTACTTTCAAGATAAATCTTTTCGAGTTTTCTTGACCAAGCAAAGATCCATGCAGTGTACAAGAGAGTTGCAAACACAAGAATGTATGCGGCGATCTTGTAGCCAAATAGCGGCACAAAATACAATTAAGCACAAAACTTGTTCCTGCCATTATCAAACCGGCGGCTGTAATAATCCATGTTTTTTTATGATAGCTAATTATATCGGAAAAAATACGGTATTGGCTCGATAATATATATACAAAGCCCATTACCCAGATTATCTGAGAAGCTTCTTTGTAATCTTTGGCTGCAAATATGAAAATTATTTCCTGAGAAAAGAGTGATAGAGCTAATACAGCCCAGAGCATCAAGCCCCAAAGGAAAAGGCTAAGTTTTCCTATTTTTAATTTTGTGGATTCTTTGTCATGAACTAAACCGGACATAGAAATAGGCCCTGTAACCTGAGTAATTGCATCCTGAATAATATAAAGTAATGCTGCAATCTGGCTTGCCAAAGAATAAAGTCCAACAGATTCGAGATTTATGAATTTTGCAATGATGAGCCTGTCTGACAAACCTGTAATCCAGCCGCCTGCAATATTCGGAATAAGCGGAATTGAATATAAGAGGCATTGTCG